>NZ_JACJUP010000096.1:0-10658 GCF_014748295.1 Planktothrix sp. FACHB-1355
CCTAGCCCCTAGCCCCTACCCCCGGTGCGAGGTCGTAAATCCTGAATTCCTGTACGTTCCAGCGGCTGAAAACGGCTTCTACTTGGCGGATATCTGCCTCAGAACCTTCTACCATGATCAGGTAATCGCCTTTGTAGATGCGATCGCGATACACTGTAGCTTGTTCTTCGGGCATTCCCCAACCTACTAACGCGCCAATCAAGCCGCCTGCGGTTGCACCCATGACGCCACCCGTTAAAGTAGTAGCCAGAGCTGTGGCTGCCGCTCCCAATAATACCACTGGGCCAATTCCCGGCAATGCGGCAGCTGTCGCCAGTCCCAGCGCCAAACCAACGCTACCGCCAACTGTAGCACCTGCGATCGCGCCTATGGTAGTTCCTTCCTGTGCTTTGTTTCCCGTGACTTCGCGGACTTCCACAGTTTGTCGTTCCGGATTTTTTGCGATCGCGGAAATCTGGCCCATCGGGAATCCAGCTGCTTCCAGCTCGTTGAGAGCGTTGCGGATATCTTCAGGATTAGCAAAAACACCAAAAGCTCGTTGATAAGGACTAAGCGCCATGACTCTTTCCTCTACTGACAAGGCATATTTATTACTTCCTAGATTGGCTAGTTTTCACAGGTTTGTGCATCAATCGCTGGATGTGAGTTTGCAGTCACATATAATATTTCTTGTCTGTCAAAAGAAAGAGATTCCGCTCAACGTTTTGCTTTTTGCAAACAAATGGGCAAACTAAACTCAAAACCTATCTGCGTTCGGAAGCGTTCTTCTTTCACACCCAGAAGTGGTAAAAAAAATTCCCTAAAACTCACTTTCATGATACGCTAGAAACGGGTCGATCGAAAACACAATTAAAATGCGCTATTACTTCTCGCTACTCTTGATGCTAGGTTTATTATCGCAACCGCTCAAAGTTTTGGCGGTGGAAGATCCATCTACTGTTTTCCCTCCCAGCGAACAGCCGGATTTTTGGCCACCAGCGCAAGAACTGGTGCAGCAACAAATATATTTGATATCCAGAATTGAAAGAGCGCTCCTCAGTCCAGATCCCGATCGAGTAAAAGCTGTCCGAGGTCAACTTTTCCTGCACACATCATCTGTCGATCGCTTGCTCAAAAGCTACTATCCATTCCCCAATGTTCTTTGTGCGCCAACTGCTACAGAAAATTTTGAAGATCTGCCAGCTGTAGGATCTTTGAGTGCGGAACAGGTACGAGTTTACTGTCTTCTCTATTCTTCCACACAAAAACTGGATTCGCTGCGGCCTTTGCTCGATCGCCGTGTGACAGGACTCGATCGCAGATCGGAAACAGTCGAAACATCGCCAATAGCACAAGAGGAAGCCGATCCTATTTTAGGGGTTGGCAGAGTTCCCAAGCAAGCGATCGCTAACTACGAAGCGCCTATTCCACCTGCGATCGTACCCCCCTTGCAAGCAACTGCGCCTTTGTTAGCAGCTAAGACATTTTTAGACCAAGCGCGAAAAACTTTTCCGCGAGGAACTCCATTTACAGTTACCGATGAAGTGAGTTCAATTAATGGAGATAACCCTTATGGTTTATTCAGAGCAGAATTGGAACCATACGCGCAGTTTCTCGGTTTGCCTAACACTGGTATAACTCGCATTCTCAAGGCCGAATTTTATAACCAAGACTCAAATAACTTACGCAATAGACTGCTACCTACTAACGCAGAAAGTTTTCCGTTTACCAACTTATTAAAGTTGGAGATAGAAAACAGCGAACAAACTCGAATAAATGATAATCCTCCCTTCGTTCCGCAACTGGAAATTCAAATTGCCGATGATAATTTCCAAATTTTTCCGCAAGAAATCAACTATGGATTTCTCGTCGATATTGGCGATATCCCGCTCGAAAATATCGATTCTGGGTTGAGCGCAGTTGCAACGAACACGCGCCAATTTTTCCTCAATTATCGACCGCCAAATAAGTTAGCTTCATTGCAAGTAGACCGCAGAAGATTTATTACTGGTAAGGAACAGAATTTTGGCTTATCCGAACCGATCTTCGCCCAAGCGCCAGCAGTGCTAAATCATACTTATTTAGTACGGACTGTGCAATTCCAGTTACCGGAAGTTCTTCTCAGTGGCGATCCCATCACCAACAGACAGCGCCGCATCCTCGACTCGTTGCTGGAAACGCCTAGCGCCGATCTCCTGATCGCTTTTCGGCCAGTGTATCGTCGATCGGATGGCAGTTATACCGTGCTGTGGCGCGTCGTCAAACAATTTCCCAATCCTCAAATTGTGGACTTAGAAAAATATCTTAATTTAGAACGAAGCATCCAATAATATAGAATAAGAATAGTTATCACTTCTCAGCTACATAGCTTGAACAATTAAACCTACTCCCAACTCTTTCCCCTCTTCCCTAACCCCTAGCCCCTAGTCCCTAGCCCCTAAAAATATGAGCCAATTAACACTTGAAACTATTGGCGCTACACGCCAAGAATACCAATGGATTTGGCAAGGACAGCAGTTGTCGATCGCCTACGATATCCTTGGAGAAGGAAAAACAGTATTGCTGCTACCAGCATTGAGCAGCGTTTCCACACGCGGGGAAATGGGCGAACTGGCAAAATCCCTCGCTTCCCAGTTTCAAGTTGTAGCGGTAGATTGGCCGGGATTCGGTCAATCATCTCGATCGCAGCTAGATTACCGACCGGCTTTATATCATCAATTCCTACAATATTTTGTCAAAAATATCATTAATAAGCCAGCCGCCGTTGTAGCAGCCGGTCATGCTGCCGGTTATGCGATGAAACTGGCCAAAACGCAACCAGACATTTTTTCGCACATTGTTTTAGCCGCCCCCACTTGGCGCGGGCCATTGCCAACAATGGGGTTAAACGAGGAACAGTCTAACATACTCAGAGAGATAGTGCGATCGCCCATCTTAGGAGAAATGCTTTACGCACTCAACACAATACCGCCATTTCTTAACTTCATGTATCGCGGTCACGTTTTTGCCAAAGGAGATATCCTCACCGACAATTTTATCCAACAAAAATGGCAAACCACCCAACAACCCGGTGCGCGATTTGCATCTGCCGCTTTTGTCACAGGCGCATTAGATCCAGTTCAAAATCGTTCCGATTTTCTCGCTTGGTTTAAAGATTTGTCCATCCCAGTAATGGTAGCAATCGGCGAACAAAGTCCACCCAAATCAAAAGCAGAAATGGAAGCGCTATCCCAATTACCCGGAGTGCAATCTCGCCTCTTACCAGGTTCCTTGGGATTGCATGAAGAATATGCAGATAAATTGGCAGAAGTTATCCTGCCTTTTTTGAACAGCTAATTGCTTCACCTCAGAAATATGGTGTATCGGGGAGTGTTATGCCATTATTAAAAGTAGGTCAGTACCGTGAGGTCTTGTAAATGATGACTTTTAATGATGTAGTCGAGGTAATCAAAAGTCTTTCCATAGCTGAAAAGCAGAAAATTCAACTGTTGTTGAAGCAATACATCCGTGAAGAACGCCGCGATGAGATATATGATAACTTTAAGTTAGCGCAGGTAGAACAGCAAGAAGGGGAACTAAAGTTTTCCTCAAATATTAACGAACTGAGACAAATGATAGAGGAATAGGCATATAATATGTATTAACTAGCCTTGAAAAAAATTATCACTACTCAAAAGGTTCTTCAAAAAGTCCTGACAAATCCCGATAGCCACTGATTACCCTTAAAATCTCAATTCCCCCTTCAATTGGGCGATAAAAAATCAGGTAATCATCAACTGGAAAACTTCGCAACTCCTCAAGGAGTTCATCACGCCGACGCCCCATATTTGGAAAAGTTGCTAAATTCTTACACTTTTGATTGACTTTTTTCAGGAAGCGTTCTGCCGCATCAAAACCACTATTGTCAGCAATCAAATCGATAATGGTTTCAATATCTCGGCTGGCGGGAGATGTAAAACGACAAATATTAGTCATAAACCAGCTTGCTCTCGACGTTGTTGCAGCTTCTGTTGCAGTTGGGAGAAAACCGTTTCTCCATCAATAACCTCACCTCGTTCTGAAGCTTCAACACCAAGCATAATTTCCTTTTTCAATTCCTCAAACCGCCCTTTGTAAATGCGTTCTCGTTCTTCTAAGAGCCTGATACCTGCCACGATGACTTCTTCAGCAGAAGGATACTTACCGCTTTCTACCTGACTTTCAATAAACTTCTCAATTTCTGAACTTAACGATATATTCATTTCTAACCTCAGTTTTAGTCATTTTGAGTTAGGATTAGGCTTTGTAGATATTATAGCTTAATTATAGCATCAAGCTTCTAAAATAGTGCGTTTTACCCAATTCATAATACTTTGAATCAAGTGCGGATCTTGGGGTGAGAAGGTGGGAATGGTGGGATGGGGTGAGTCGGAGATAACGCAAATTGTAGCGTCGAAGCGAGTGAGAAAATCGAGAAAAGTTTGGCTAAAACCTTGGGGTTTCGCCTCTTCGTAGAAAATGAGGATGGGGTGTTTTTCCCAGTCTAGGAGTTGCCAGTAGATTTTGAGTTCCGTGAGGGTGCGGGGTGTGCCTTCTGTGGATTTGGGACAGTGGTGTTTTTTGACGAGTTGCAGGTAGATATCGGTGACGGGGTTATCGCGGTTATCGAATTTGCTACCGTTGATGCAGAAGAGTTGCAGGGTTTGGTGGAGGTTGGTTTCGGTGAGTTGGGTTTGCAGGAGTTGGGGAAGATGGGCGAGGTTGAGGGTTTGGATGAGGGGGGAGGTTTGGGTTTCGGTTAAACCGTGCCATGCGCGATAGAAGTCGGGGTAGGGTAGGTTGGCGGCACAATGCCAGAAAATTGAAAATAGCCCTAAATTAGGTTTTTCATCATAATTATTTTTGTCATAAAAATCAATATTTTGTCTTAATATCTCTGTTACTTTGGCGCTTGTTTCAATTTTTATTATATTCACTAAAGTCGCAGCTGCCATTGGATTAGCAATAGGACTATCATAGCTTTCTATGAAAAATTCTAATGCTATATCTATTGGTCTTTTATTATCTGAGCCAAATTCAAAGAGAATATCAATGTTTTTCATTATAATCCACCCCTCTTTATAGATATTTGCAATATCCAAAATTTCCCACAATATTCTAAGAATATTGTTGAGATTATTTGCCGATTTAAGCTGTAATATTTGTTTGTGTAATCGCTTTTTTGCCGAATCGTCAAGAACTAATGATCTTTCAATAATGTCGATCATAGCAATGGTATATTCATTGATTTTATTAACAACATTGATTTGCTCAAATAAAGATTGAGATTCTATTTTGTATTGTTCATATTGTTCTAAAATCTTTTTTAATTCTTGTAATCCTGAATCTTTGTCACATATTAAGCGATGTAATCCTTTAAATAAGTATGTAACAAAAAAGCTTGCAGGGTCTAGGATTATCTCTTTGATTGATTTTTCTAGATTTAATCTGTTAAATTCTGTTTTTATTTTATCATCTAAGATATATATGAATACAAAACACAAAAAACTCATCCCTTCAAAACTATTACGATAAGAATCGATAAAATTGAGTAATCGAATATCAGATTTATGAATTTTGTTTAATTTTTCGATAAAATTCAGTATTTCTTGTTCCTTTGGATTATCTATAACAATAGGAATGTCTTTTCTTGTGAATTTCGTCTTTTCTATTTTCAATAAAAAATCTTTGGCCAAATATGTATAGGGGTAATATGTTATACCTCCTAATCTCTGTTCAATTCCATCTTCAAGACTCCACTGATTAATTTTTTTTATTATTAGATTGTTCAAGTCACATAAGCAAATATATCGAAGATAATCGGCTGCTGAAAAATTAGCAAAATAATAATAAAAATCACCACATCCATCTCTAAACTCAACTAACTTCCGAACAAACCCCTCCTTCTCCTCATCCGCAACATCCTCACGCCCCAACCACAACAAAATCACCTGCTTCCACTGCGATTGAAAAATCCGATATTCCTTCCCCGCCACCGGAAAATTAAGATGATTTCGAGGTAAAAAATAATCCCAATCATCCACCGCTAACGCTGCAAAATATTCCTGAAACGTGGCATGATAAAAAGCAAAAATAAACTGACCTCGGTTATCTTTACCTACTCGGTTCAGCCAGCCTAACTGCAAGGCTAGATAGCATAAAGATTTATCATCAAGTTCTTCACCTAAATATTTTTCAACCAAGGATTGAGACAGGCGAAAACCCTCTTTCGGTAAATCAAGGGCAGCTTTTGCTAATTCCCCAAGTTGCTGATTTAGCTGCTTTTTTAAAGCGGTAATATTTGTTTGGCAACGTTCTGCACAATCTCTTAGTTCCTGCAAATTTTGATTCCAGTCATAAAACTTTTTCAGATAATTTTCGTATAATTGAGCTTGTGTCTCTGGTAAAGTCCCATCCCAAGTTATGCAGAGCAAGGTTAGGCGTAAAGGATTCCGCACCAAATCTAGCAACCTTTCCTGCCCTGGTTGATGGAGGGCTTGAATCAAAGAATCGGCAAGACTAGGCAAAGATGCAGTCATCAGGGATATCTCCAGAGTCAAAAGAATTACCTACAAGTTAGGGTCTACAGGATTGATACAGCATATTTACCGTACACTTGTTCCGGGCAAGATGCCCGCAATACAAGACTTTTATCATACATATTTGTACTTCATTTATCTGCAATCTGCTGTATATTGTATTTGGATGCGATCGCCAAACAAAAACTAATCTCAAAAACAAACCGAGTTTCTCTAAAAAAGCTAGTTTTTCACCTAAATATGTAGGCAGAAACCCGGTTTCTAGAGGTCAATACACGCGGTTAATTTTACTGCTTAAATCTCGCTAATAACTGAGTGCGATCGCACTGCATAATCAACTGCGTTACCTCCTTCGCTGGTAATTGACTCAAAGGTTCCACAATTTGAGCTAATTCTTCATCAATTTCTCCAAATTTAACTTCCAACATACTCTCAACCATCAGACGCATTCCTTGTGCTTCTCCCTTCTTAAGAGCAGCTTCTTCCCATTGAACATACAAAGGTGATAACTTCATAATTAAACTCCTTTCCTCTTGGTCTAAACTTGCTGTTGTTTGCAAATTTGCTTGGAAATTGGTCAATAAATTGAAAACATTTGAACGCAAAGGATGATTTAGCGGTAGTTGTTGAATTTCATCAATTGCTTCTTCCTGCACTTTTCCTTTGCCTAAAAGTCTTAGCCAAAGAGTAGCTGGCGTTTTCGGTAATTGATGAATAACTACAATTGCCGTCCGCAAAGATGACGGTAGAAAATAAATTCCTTCTCCCCAGTTACCTGATTTAATTTTAGCGCCAAATCCGGCGAGAATTGATGCAGATGCAGTCGGGGTAAGAATCCACAAACGCGGTAAATTTTCTTCATTTAGCCGCTCTTTTTGGCGATTAGCTTCTCGCTGCAACTCCCCCCACAGAGTTAAAAGCTTGGATAAGCAACCGTTGATATCCTCAGCAGAAACTGCATTGCGGAAAGGTTCAAACACTGAAGGCGTTGCTGCTAACTTACCGAGTAATCCTAAAATATCAGTATTGGTAGTGGGAGAAAACCAAACATCAATTTCTCGCACTTCGGCAGAAACGCGGCGCGGTGCTTTCACCTCCCCAAAAGGCGCTAACAATTCTTCTAAATAATCTTTGGCAAATTGATCGTGAATAAACCTAGTCATTGAATGTAGATGATTACTGACTTACCCATGTTGAACGTAACTGTAGCAATGATAAAAATTCCATCAATTCAACCAGTCCCTCGGCTTCCTGTCGTTCTGCTTGAGATAGGGTGTAGCCTTCATCCTGACGATCCAAGAGAAATTGCAAACGGGATTGAACTGCTGGCGACAGTTGAAAGCGAGTCAGTTCCAGGGGAATTTCGACGATTTCGGGCATAGAACAGTTAGCCTCAGTCTGTAATTCTGTGATTCTATTTTAGTCGTTTCAGGGGCGATCATCGGTTATCTTCGCTAAACCAACGCCGGATAAATAACTCAACTTGCTCTACTTCAAAGGGAAGATTCCGAAACACATCAAACCCCGAAAAAGCATTCTTATCCGCTTCCCAAACATTCACCCGACAAGTCACCACCACTCGCGCCGCCTGCACCCATCCCCCCAACAGTGCCGAAACATGGCGCGTTTCTACCCTCGATGTCATTTCATCTAACCCATCCAACAATAACCAAATCCGTTCTTTCTGTTGGGTGAGTTCGTCAATCGTAAGGTTTTTACCTGTTTGTTTCAGCCAGATTTCTTCGATATATTGGGTAATTGTCGTTTGGGTTAAATCTGCCAAAGATATCCAAATCGGCAATCCCAAATCTTGCTCTAAAATCCAATCGGCAATTTTCTGTAACCGCGTGGTTTTACCAGAACCCGGTTCACCAATAAGCGCTATTTTTCTCCCTTGACTAATTTGGCTTTTCCCTTGTCGCAATACATCCTCAAAAAAGCATTCTTCCGCAATGGGAATAAGTTTTTCTTCTTCCTTTTCTTTTGGCTGATTTCTTGAGTGAGATTTAGGCGGTTTGCTTTCAACAATTGCTAAAGGAACATAAATGTCATCGAGTTGCGGTGTCACCCCGTAGGCGTTGGTAAAGGGGTTGGTGGTGAGTTGTTTTTGTAGCGCCAGGTTTTGCCGACAGATTTCTTGCCAGTTTATGGGTTTATCTTTCGATATCACCGTTTGATGGGATGTCTCTACTGTGACAGAACCAATTTTAATCTTCCATCGCTCGTCAATTACTTTTAAATTATCTTCTTTTCTAGCAGTTTGATGTTTCAGCTTCAGGGAAAATTTCCAAAAGCCTTGAGTTTTTGCACTAGGTTTAGGAGCGAGTATATCTAAATCTTTTAGGCAGTCCAGAATATCTTGAATTGCATTAGCTTTTCTCTGTACATTATCTACTTTCTCTTCATCCTTGGGTTGGCAAAGTTCTAACGCTTCTCCCAAACATTCTACCAATGTCCATAAATCTTCTTTAGTTATACCTTTCTCAACGTATTGGGTTCTGTTGTTTCGTTTCTGCTGAACTTTCCCCGATACCAGCAACTCATCTTCCTTGACCCATTCCACTTTAAATGTAGCTTTCAGCTTATCCCCTGGAACGGCTATTTCCCCATCTGCAAGTGCGAGTAACGCCTTAACCAATTTTAAGACGTTGCTTAGTGTGGTTTCGTTTTTCCCGTATTTTCGTGCCATCGCTACATTTTTAGCTTCAAGATCACCCCTTGCCCAAACGGAGGGGTTTGCCCAAGCCCCTAAGTCTCATTATACAAGGGTTTCAGAATTTTATCGCTGGGTTTGATTGGGCAAAAGCCCAAAAAAACAATTCACCTCAAAGCCAAAAAACGAGGTGAATCATGGATACCCAACAAGATAAACTCAAACAACGGGAAGCGTTAGAAAACGCTTTTGATAATTTTGTCCAACCTTATATTAATCAGGTGATTGAAGTTAATGCACAGTCTTTACCGAATATTCCTGTTGCCTTTCCTGGTTTTTGCTGTGCGTCGGGATGGTTACTGGTGACAATGTTATATTGTATTTGGATGCGATCGCACCACACCCAGAAACCATAAATAATGATAAAATAATCTACCTTATTTATTCACCATACTCAGGCAAAATCGTGAGTCGTATTGTTTTAACGACCATTGGTTCGTTTGGCGATTTGCATCCTAAAATTGCGATCGCAATGTAATTCCAGTGCGATCAACTCCTTGAGATGGGCATTTTCCAACTGTGCTAACTTCACCTTTAAACAGTTAAAATTTACGGCTTAAATACAATCTCTATAAGTACTCCCTAATCACAAAAATTGGTTGAGCATATTTGGGTTGATTCTGTTTCAGCACTCGAATGAGACGATGCTCAAGGTTTTCAGTTTGAGATAATAAATAGTGATAGAGAAATTCTATTTGCCCTTGATAGTCTCGATCGTCCTTACAAATAATAATACCTGCATGGTCTTTGTTCCGGCGATGCAAGGCAATAAAATCATCTCGATTTAGGGTAATTACAATTCGCTGTTCACTCTTGGCAAAGGCTAAAACTTCATCATCTGAAATCCTTTGATTGGCTCGTCCAGACTCATAAGATGTCAGCACATCATAGCCGAAGTCGCGTAAAGCTTGCACCATGTCCAAAGGAAAATTTTCATTTGAGTAAAATCTAATCATCGATTTCTATATCAGCATCATCTTGGTGGTAAGCAATAACTCGATCGATTTCTACTTTATTGTTTTCATAGTAAGCCTGTACTGCGCTCAAATCAGGTATCGTTAAGCTGGGAAAATTTCGGATAATTTCTTGATAATCGGCTCCTTGCTGTTGCAAAGAAATTACAGTCCAGACTGGTATTCTCGTTTGACGGATGCAGGCATGACCCCCACAGACTCCTGCTGTTTTCTGAATTATTCTATTTTGTAATTTATCTTGCAATAAAGCGTATTCTTCTATATCCAGAGATTCGATTAACTGCACTAAAGAATCAACTAATTTAAAATTCATAAATCCTCATTACCATTATATTCCAGGAGGAGGAGACAGCAAATAACATTATAGCATTAATCTGTGAAGGTTAATTAAGATAAATTTAATGTGCGATCGCACTACACCCAGAAACCATAAAT
>NZ_JACJUP010000960.1:0-2832 GCF_014748295.1 Planktothrix sp. FACHB-1355
TCTCTTGCGAAGGTGGGCATCGTGACGGTCACCGCCAAGACGCCCACTTCGCGCCAAATCCAAAATCCAAAATTTTAAAGCGCCAGTCCTTCCCAGGTGGAAGGCTGACGCTTGTAGAGGTATTCACAGTGATTTATGGTTAGGGTCTTTATCTCGGCTGACCCCATTTCAACCAATATATAGAATGCCACTATTTTCAGAGAGATCGGAATTTCATAATAATTTCTTTATGTTTCCCTTTGTCAGGGTTTGTAATGCTGTTTTAAGTTTTGTTGCTTTGCTGGCAAAGTTGCGCCCAGGATTTGAGAAAGCCAAACTTCCAGATTCCGTACCGGGTAGGACTGCACAGCTTGACCGGAATCGACGATCGGATCTACCAAGATGGTGAACATACCCAGACGATTCCCAGCCAGCACATCTGTAAACAAGCGATCGCCCACCATCCCTACCTGTTCCACCCCTAAATTCATCTGGGCGACAGCTTGTCTTAATTTCCGTCGAGAAGGCTTGCTAGCACCGTGCAGATAAGGCAAATTCAAAGAGCGGGCAATTCCGCCAATGCGAGTTTCGCTCAGGTTATTGCTCACCAGCCACATCTGGGCCACTTGTCTGATTTCATCTACCCACAGCCGGAGTTCGTCAGAAGCCTGTTGTACTTTCATTGGTACGAGAGTTTCATCCACATCCAATACCAGACCCTTGAGGTTATATTGTTCTAGCATTTGCGGTGTCAGACTCAAAATTGAGCCCTCCAAAACTAGATCGGGCTGTAGGTGAGCTACCCAAGACATAAGCGATTGTGAAGTGACTGGTGAAAAGGCGATTGGGAACAAAAAATTATAAATCAAAAGTTGCCTTTTTAATTTTTAATTTTTAATTCCTCTTGACGTCGGGCGGCGCGTTGTTTTCGGATTGCCACAACTGCGGCTTCGTGTTCTGCCAGGGTGCGACTGAACACATGACTGCCATCATAGCGAGCCACAAAAAACAGATATTCCGTATCTTCAGGATTGAGGACTGCTTTGAGACTAGCCAATCCGGGACTGGCGATCGGAGTCGGCGGCAGACCTCGATTGAGATAGGTATTATAGGGAGAAGGCGTCCCAACTTGCTTGAATGTTAAAGGTCGATCTGCGGTTTGCTGAATATTCAATCCGTATTCAACCGTTGGGTCAGATTCCAGTTTCATACCCTGGCGCAAACGTCGGATAAAAACTCCGGCAATGCGAGGGCGTTCCACAGGAAGCACCGCCTCTTTTTCTACGATACTGGCTAGAGTCGCCCACTGGAGCAGGCTGTACTGGGTTCGGTTTGGGTCTTTTTGATAGACGGGCAAAGCTAATTCCTCAAAGCGTTTGAGCATTGTGTTGATAATGCTTTGAGGCGTTATCGAACCCGTTGCTGCTACCTGATAGGTATCCGGGTACAAAAAGCCTTCCAAGTGAGGTATGGCGCTGGGTAGCCAGGGAAAGCGATCGCGAGGGATCTGGCTGGCGGCAGCTAAAAAATCTTGAGCTTTGAAAAAGCCCTGAGATTCAAAATAAGCTGCCATCTGCTTGCGCGACCAACCTTCCGGAATAGTGAAGCTACGCTGCAACTCTTTGCCTGTCGTAACTTCCGCCGCTATTTCTGGCAGCGACTGCGTGGGGGATAACTGGTAGGTACCTGCCTTAAACCCCGGCTTGTTTTGCACGGACAACCAACGCGCCCACAAGTTCCAAGCTTGCGCCGAACGAATCAAACCGGCAGACTCCAAATCCCGGCCAATTTGGGAACTAGAAGTTCCTGGGGGAATACGGATTTGCACCCATTTTTTCGATTCCGGCGATGCTGTGGCGGGTACTGAGCCCAGCGGAGGCCCAGAAGCCCAACTCCACCAAGCCCAGCCTTGCCAACCGCTTCCTAGCAGCACCGCTGGGAATAGGGCAAGATAAAACAACCACTTGGAGAGGCGCATAGCTTTACCTTATTCCAATTCATCGAACAATTGTTCTTCTAGCATTGGCTGCACCCTTTGAAATTCTTCTGGGGAAAGTAACTCGGCTTTACCCCCTTGAGTAAGACGACCAAAGAATAACAGCGGATCGAGGGGAGTGTAAATGGCGTATTCCTGTTCCTCGTGGTAAAAACTGGCCAGGAACTGCAACTCTTCTGGCTGTTGCTGGGATATTTCATCCTCAATTTCCAGGGTGAGAATTTCTTCCTCATCTACTTCTGGCAATTCTCCGGCAACGGTCAGAGAGAATGCGGTGTGCTTGAGAACGAGGTCTTGCTCTGCCAGGACAGCTTGGGCAGTGGGAAAGATTTTGTTAATGCTCTCGTCGTCTTCTATGAGAGTTGCCGCCTCTTCGTCCTCGAAGTCTTCATTCCAAGCAAAAATTTCTACTGGTGAGTCAACGGGTAATAAGAGAACGTACTCTTTCCCCTCGACTTCCAGAAACCGCTCGATGTAACAGGCTAGTTCGCGTCCCGCTTCATCTTTGAGGATGACAGGTTCGTCTTGAGAATATCCATTTTCTTTCTGTTTAGACATTTAGAAGGCTCCAAGCAAGGGGGAGTGCTATTTCCGCGTGCGACGCTCGTCCAACCATTGTTGCAAAATTATGGACGCAGCAATCCGATCGATCGAACTTTTATGGCGGGATGGGGATTTTTTGGCTTCTTTTAACATCTCTTCCGCCTGAAATGAGGTTAGCCGTTCGTCAACATACTCTACAGGCAATTGCAAGGCTTTGCCGACGCGCTGGGCAAATTTCTGTACTTGTCGAGCTTGAAAACCTAAAGTTCCGTTCATGGAATAAGGTAACCCGACGACAAGGACTTCTGCCTGTC
>NZ_JACJUP010000961.1:0-2831 GCF_014748295.1 Planktothrix sp. FACHB-1355
CCGGGTGCATCGTCAAGGGTTGGGGCGTTATCATAACCAATGACTTGAAAGATAGACGGCTCATAGGTTTATCGGAATAGTTGTTATAGATAATAATCAATTCTGCCACGAGTTCACCCCTGAATCTACGTGGAGTGGGGAAGCCAGGGGGAAACCGAGCGCAGCTTATTGAAAGAATCAACGCCACACCCAGAGACAACTTCTCCAATATTTCCCTTAGAAATTCAACCTACGATCGCTTATCGGTTTGCTATTGCTACTCTTGTTCTGACTGAGAAACTTGATTTTGCAAGTTAGCTAATTGCGTTTCTACTGCTTGTTTGATAGAAGCTTCCATAGAACTTTGCAAATCTTTTAATCTTTGTTCTAATTCATCCATACGTTGTTCTAAAGAAACATCATTATTCCTGTCTATACTAAATCTTGATACCCTGGTTGGTGGGATATCCAAACAACCATCAATATACTCAGTTAACAGAGCAGAGGCATTAGTTCCGCTACGCTTAGCCCACTGCTGAAAAGCTTGCCATTTATTAGGATCGATCCGAAAAGTTGCCAGTTTCTTTGCTGCCATAGTTCCCACTAATTTGTTAATCTCTAACTAAAGAATATCACCCGCGAATGTATATACGCGAAGGCGTCACCGATTGATGTATGTACAAAGTATAGAATTGTATAGCGAAGAAAGCGACCTTTTCAAGGAAACCCAAGCACAGTAGACCGTTTGCGGAATGGAGTAGCGCCTCTGGGAAGCTTAACTGTAGAGTTACTGCTGAGAAACCTCATCATACAAATCGTTCGGCAAACATCCAGTCGGCTGCTCGTGCGATCGTATCCTTGGTTAATCTGGATGTTCGGAGTCGTATTTACCGCAGCTGGCGTGATGATGAATCCTGCCTTGAACGGTCAAACCCTAACTTGCGATCGCAAAGTATCTACCCCCCAGACGGTTGAAGGTTCTGTATCCGGTCGCTGTCAGTTAGAGAGTGGTACTTTTTGGGATAAAATCATTCAATCCTTCGCTTTGAGCGACCTTCAGCGAGCAGAGGTAGAATCTTCCAGCAGCAGTAAAATGTAGCGAGTTGTGTTGCTAACCAAGCAACAGTCAGTGCCTTCAGGGGGCGACAACAGGGCTGAAACGCTTTTGAATCAAGCTTTCAGGCTGTTTACCCTACCCAAAAAAATTCAGCGATTATGACAGTCTTGTTGACAATGAATAGGCAAACTTTGAGCCTAAAATCCCTTTAATACGTTGCCCCGTCCCTAAATAGGCTCAAAGTCTGCCTATATTTTAAAGGGAGTGCAAAAGCTGAAACTATTGCTAACCATAGGTTGTAGCTCCCTTGTCGCCCCCTGAAGGTTATTTGCCTAGCTTTGGGAACTGTTCCTATCAAAACAATTTCCTCGTGATGGATATGGATACGACTTACGCACTGAGTACCAAACTACGCCATTCTGGGTCGTTATCAGCCTTTCCCATCAGAATCTCAATCTAATTACTCTTCCTCGTAATCATCATCATCTGCATAATATTCATCAGAATCCCAATTTAATTCCCCTTCCTCGTAATCATCATCTTCATCATCTTCATCATCAGCTTCTTCCAATTCAGTCATCCTACGAGCGATTTGGATACGCCGACCATGCTCACTTCTATAGGTATAAAGTGTTCCATGTTCAAAAATACATTGAAGCCAGATTTCCTGATACTGCAAATCAGTCCAACTAGAAGAAGGCATAACTAAACTCAATAACTTAGGTAGAGTCATCCGGTCAACAATGATTTTGTCCTCTAGTTGTAATTGCTGAATCTTTCGGTGAGAAAGAATGCTAGGGATATCCCGTTCAAAAAGCCAATTGTCTGGGTCTAAATCTTCTAACCACAACCGCTCGTCATCACCTAAATCAATCAGCATCCAGAGCGGTTCCAATGGATAAGGAGAAGTCGGATTAATATCATTAAAACGTTCGATTAACCAGCCAGCGGAAGTACTATCACCGACAGTATACTCGCCATTCTTCAAGCAAAACAGTTTCACATTTTGTACTTCTGACGCTCGCATCAAGTTAAGTTCAATAGCGCGGTTGATAGCTTTATCTAAGCTCCAGAAATCTTGATAATTTGACGCCCCTTCCCAGTGTTGTTCGCAGGTAGGGTCATCCCAACTCTTATCCCAATAGCCCAAATCCCAGACGCTCAGCCGAGGGTCGATGCGCTGTTTTTTTGAGGTTGACTTTTTGCGAGCTTTGGCTTGGATATATCCACCAAAACCTCGTGGTCGATAACGCTTGTTCAAGGTAGTGAATCCCTCAAGGTAAATAGTTTGTGCTGGTTAAACGTTTTACTTAGTAGCTCGTATCAGCATAAGCTAGTTTTGGGTCAAGTGGCCTGGAGCTCTCGCTAGAGCGAGCAAATAATCTAACAACTCTGCCGTACTCGTGCCAGTAGCCATATCTGTATAGTTATATCCATTGCCACCATACACAACTGCCCATTTAACCATCGTCAAATTTGGTGAGTGCGAAAGTTTGACGATGAGGTCAGTTTCAACCTCTCCCCCCACAGATCCGCCAGTGGAAGCTAGCAAAGAATAAGTAATCTGGCCCAGTCCGATTCAGTTCAATTTCCCAGAACCAATTAAGAATCATCAGCAACATCCTTAACCTTTTGAAAGCGCTTTTGAGATCGAATTTTGGACACCATCAGGCTAACCAAAAATGTGTAATGAGTAAGTAGTCGGACAAAAGTAATCGACACTGTATGAACTTTTGTTAAGGCACTTGCAGGAGTGCGATCGCTACCCACGGATAGTACAAATGTATTGTAAAAA
>NZ_JACJUP010000962.1:0-2756 GCF_014748295.1 Planktothrix sp. FACHB-1355
TGGGTATGGCCCGCGATCGATCACGTCGTCCGGATTGGATTCCATTGGCAACCAGCCGAAACCCGGTACGTAGAACTCCAACCAAACGTGATTGTAATCTGGATACAGGGGTACGCCCAGTTTATCTGCCTGCTGAGGACACTTGTAGCGCCCAATCGTGCGGCAGGCAATGCCGTTTAAACGGAAGAGAGCGAGTAAAATACCGACATATTCGCCGCAGGAACCGACACCTCGTTCTAGGGCAACGTCTGGTGGGTCGATATGGGGTTTGATGCCGTAGGAAAGTTTGTCGTAAACGTAGTTACGAATCCGATAAGCTTTCCGCAACAAATTTGTTTCGGTGCCGATCGCTTCAATGGCAGCATTGCGGATAATATCGGTATCCATCGCCAACTCGTCATCATCGACTAAATAGCGCTGCTGAAATTCTGGCGAAAGGTCGGGAACCTTTTCCAAGTCTCGCGGTGTGAGGCGATACTTGATACCGTAAACTTCCACAAGTGCCTTCCAACCAAACAAATGCCGTTCGTCCGGTTTGAGGTTGTCAAACTTAAACACTGCTATCCGCTGTCCGTCTACAATTTCTTCTGTAAAGGGAAGACCGACGGCAGAAATTTGACGGACTTTTTGTCGAGGGGTCTCCGATGGTAAGGCGATGCGCCATTGCACGTTTTGTAAATGCACCGCCTCTAGGGGTAGAAGTTCCTCCACGTAGGACATTTCGATCAGAAAGCCGTTAGATAGGGCGTAGTGTCCTTCCTGGTTGTAGTGGAACTGGAGGCGATGAATAAAAGTGCGATCGCGATATTCTAATTGGTGTGGTGGATTGGCATTCGGATCGTCTCTGATGTAAGCCTCCTCCCCAGCATAGGCTACATACAAGCTATCCTTACCAGTTTGGGGGTTTGTCTGGAAGGCCAAACCAGTCGGATTCTCAAACGGCGTCAGAACGCTAAACAGCATTTGACCAGTAGCCCGCTCCAGACAATATACCGTTTGTTCGATATCGTCAGAAACCCAGAGTTCCTCACCCCGCACCGCGATATGCTCAACTCCAATACCAGGTGAGTAGAATTGGGTAATCAGCCTAGCTGTGGCGCGGTTGTAAATAAAGATGTAGCCCGCTTTCTGACAAGTGACGTAAAGGGTCGATTCCCAAACCGCAATCCCATTGGCTGTATAGGGTAAAGTCACAAAATGTTGCGGCGTGAAATCCGTCGGAGTACAAAAGTAAACGGAATCTTCTTTTGTGAACCAAATCGTGTCTTCCCAGATTCCCAAACCTGTGGCACCCTCAAATTGGGCGACGCGATCGGGGTTTAAGATAGAAGTATTCTCGCTGTTGAGATCGATCGAGAGCAAATATCCCCTGGCCGAGTCTAGGGCAATCAGCCGATCGCCCGCAACAGCAAGGCCGTGGAGTGAGTAAGCCCCAATGGGTCGCAGCAGGTTTGTCTGGGAATTCGATCTTGGTGGAGGAGCAAGCATTTCTGTAATCATAGCCAAATCAGGTGAAAATATATAGTAGTGCGAAAAAAAGAGCCTTCGCGAGCTAACTGGGAGTTATGCGATGCGACTGTACAGGTTTGCTATTTTGCAACTGCAAGAGCGGTAACATCACCTAAAATTAAGTCATTTTATCTGCTTATTCATTTCCCCAAAAGGGAAGAAATGCTATGACTGCCAACACTGTTACTTCCAAATATCGTCGGGCTTCGCTTAGTGCGATCGCTAGAACTGGTCGTTCCCATTCTGCTGCTCTCCTCGTTTGGTTGCCAATATCATTATCGGTAGAAACCCAGACTCGAATTGAATCGTCTTTTACCAATAAACCTTTGCTCAGCGCTGCTGTTGTGCCATGACTGCAATGAAGTCCTTCTTAAAGTTAATTACCTTTTGTATCGTCCTGCTGTTAGGTTTCGGGATTGTCACTCACTTCCCTACAATGATTACGGCACAGTCACAACCGCCTACCAGCAGCCAAGGGCTACCGAATACTTGGGGAAACTACGAACCAGATCCCAGTATCGGCAAACCCGGTCGGCGCGAGGGGGGAGGAACGCGGGGGCCGTGCGCGTTCTCACGAGATCCTGGCAAGACTCTGACTGCTTTAGTACCTGTGATACAAAGGAAGGCAGGTAATTCGGACACAAAAACCGTTGCTTTTGGGGCAACCATAGAGGGATCTCCAACTTTCTTCTTTTACGTGCCTCCAACGGCGGCGCAAAGAGCGGATTTTTCCTTACAGGATAAGAACGACCAGAACATTTATCAAACCACTTTCAGCATTACTGGAGATCCTGGAATTGTCAGCGTTACCCTGCCCAGTTTTGCGAATTCGGGATTCTTAGAGTCCAAAAAAGATTATTTTTGGAGTTTTGCGCTCAGTTGTAACTCAAAAGCTGAAGATTCGTCAGACAGATCCGGCGTACTGGCTGTCAATGGATGGATACAGCGCGTACAAGCCAACCCCGATCTCGCGCAAAAGTTGGGCCAAGCGACACTGCGCGACAAGGTAGCTCTCTATACTAAGGCCGGCATTTGGTACGATGCTCTCCACTCTCTTGCAGAACTGCGTCGTAGTTCTCCCAATGATGCCAGTCTATCGGGTGCCTGGACTAATTTGTTACAGTCGGCTGGACTGGATAAACTTGCCTCCGAAGGATTGGGGCAAAATGCTTTGCTACCGTAAGAAAAGCTAGGGATTAGGGGCTAGGGGCTAGGGATTAGGGGCTAGGGGCTAGGGATTAGGGGCT
>NZ_JACJUP010000963.1:0-2752 GCF_014748295.1 Planktothrix sp. FACHB-1355
GGTAATTGCCAGCGATTGGCGTTGTGAGCTATTACGCGCCCGACAAAGTTTGTCAACGAATTGTAACATTTTATATCCAGCTTTCATCTAGGGATGAGCCATGCTTAGCTTTGGCATTAAAAAATCCGAGAATGAAATTGATGTCGCTGTTTTTGCTAAAATTATGAAAGAGATGGGAAAGTTTAACGATCGCAATCATAAATATCCTTGAGTTAATCGTGATTCGAGCCATAGGTTTGGCTGCGGTATCAATATAATATGCTCTTATGTTTAAAACGTTTGAATGTTGGGATTGTGCTGGATGGAGAGGTAAAAAGTTGGCGATCGCTTATAGCTTTGCGTAGTATGTATCGGATTCCGGTAATCCGCACCCCCACAAGTATGGTGCGACACTTACAATCTAACTGTGGGTTGGATTAGCGAAGGGATACACCTTTGCTTCGATCCGCTAAAATCCCATACAAACATATCAAAAATGAGTCTCGGAGCATGATTAACAAGGTACAAAAGTCTGAGTCAGAATGGAAACAGCAGCTAACGCCCGAACAGTTCAAAGTCACCAGAAAGAAGGGAACGGAAAGAGCATTTACGGGCGAATATTACAACAACAAAGAAAAAGGAATTTACAAATGTGTTTGTTGCGGTAATGACTTGTTTAACTCAGAAACCAAATACGATTCTGGAACGGGTTGGCCTAGTTTTTGGGCTCCGATCGCACAAGATAACATAGCTGTTGAAGAAGATAACAGCTTGTTCATGCGTCGCACAGAAGTGCTTTGCGCTGCCTGTGACGCTCACCTGGGCCACGTATTTAACGATGGCCCCCGTCCGACAGGTCTGCGCTACTGCATGAATTCTGCCGCTCTTAAGTTCGAGAAAAAGGCTGAATAATAGCTTTCTTTCTGCTTTGGGACGATGAAATGCAGTCGTCCCTCTTCTGTTGGCAGAATGATAATATCGCGAAACTGAAAAATAAGGATTTATGGAAGAATTAATCGCACTCAAAGAATTGCTCCATCAAGGCAAAGTTGCTGAAGCACTAATACTGGTAGAAGAATTAGAGGAAATGAGTAAATCCGATAAACTCAACAAAATCTTTAGCTATGGCATTATTCTACTGCTGCATTTAATTAAACAAGTCGCAGAAAAACGTACTACTAAATCATGGAATCTTTCTATACGCAATTCGGTCAAGCAAATTCAACGCACCAATCAGAGGGAAAAAGCGAAAGGAACCTATATGAATCAAGAGGAACTATTAGAAACCTTACGCGATGCCTATGATTTAGCATTGGAACGAGCCGCTTTGGAAGCATTTGAAGGTAGCTATGAAGCTGAAGAATTAGCAGAATTAGTAGAGCGGGAAGCTATTATCGCCAGGGCAATGGATTTGATTTTAGAGCGACAAACTAATGAAGGTTCAAACGAGTAAATAGCGGAAATTACCTCTTGCGGTGTTAGTGGGAGAGCTTCTGGTTGGGAAAAAATAGCATTAAGGTTGGTGAAGTGCGATCGCAGGAGCCTGTTTGGCAGGTGGAAGCGAAATCGGCAAACGGCATCAAGCACTTTCTTCGCAAGCGCTTTTTATCTTTTTCGATGGTATTGGTAATTGCGTTTTTACTACTGGTGTCGCTGGTTATCAGTACGTCGCTGGTAATTCTAGACAATTACTTGTGAGGTTTATTACCAGGTTTTACCTACTTATGGCAAATTCTTAATTTTCTCTTTTCATTTGGCATAATTATATCAGCCGATCGCACCTTAGCTGTCCCTAAAACCTGCCTCCGGGAACTTTAACGCGATCGCTAACGTCAAACCTCCACAAAATATAATTGCAGATTTAATATAAATCTCTAAGCGAGCGCATCTGCTTTTGCTGTGTCACAGATCACAAAATACAGGTTATTTCAGTTAATGTTGTGCTTGTTTAACATAAGTAAAGTTGACACTAACGCTTGTGTAAATTGTCTTTATGACGTTTTGTAATGATTTGCAATGTTTTGATTGCAAATACTAAAATTTACGCAGAGTTGTAAAATTTTGCCGCATACTTAATTAAAGGAAGACCGATTTCGCCGTGGAAATGGTTTGAAAGGGAAACGATCTTATGAAAACCTTAACTACTCCAGTTTCAGTATGTAAATATTGTCAATATTACAAACCGCTGGGAAGGCGGGGTGGTTCTTGCGAAATGCTGGGCGTATCGGTGCAAGGTGGGTGGAAAGGTTGCCATTTAGGCATACCCCAATTTATGAAAAAATGCGATATCTACCAAAATGCAGTAGAAAACAGTAATCTAATACACAAAAATTCCCAAGCACAAGTAGAGGAATTATCAGAATTACAAATAAAAAGTTACGATACAGCCGATCTAGTAGTTAGCTGAATTAAAATTGCGATCGCACTCAACCGCGAGAAGCCAGGTTTTTCTAAAAAACCTTCGAGAAACCCGGTTTTTTAGAAAAACCGGGTTTCTTGCTGAGAAAAACTCCGAATAGCATCAATTTGCTGCACTACAAGCGGTTGAGTGTTTATTTAGCTGCACAAACAAATTGAGCTAATTTCTGGGACAACAGGTATCGTAGTCAACGGACAGCGATCGAGCAATTTCGCTAACCTGTAACTGAAATAGCCATTAATTAAATAGATAGATTGACAGGAGCGAGCGATGCAAACGCCAACGCCAATTAAACAAACCACCGATCCCGCCCATGACGTACTGCGTTACGAATATCAACCCCTTGATGCCATC
>NZ_JACJUP010000964.1:0-2783 GCF_014748295.1 Planktothrix sp. FACHB-1355
AACTGTATGCAGCAAAACATCTTTAATTCTGTTTAGTTCTTGGAGTTCTCTGTTGCGTTGCTGTAGCTGTGCTGTACGTTCTTCGACTTGGCGTTCTAAGTTGGCATTGAGGGTTTGCACTTGTTTGTAAAGTTGTGCTTGTTTTATGGCGATCGCTACTTGGGTTGCCAATTTTTCCAGTAAGTCTATTTCAAACGGTTGCCAATGACGAGGGCTGGAGCATTGGTTGGCAACTAATACTCCAAAAAACTCTGATTCCACAATAATAGGCACACCCAGGCTGGCTTTTACCTGGTAACGGCTATAGTATTCCTTTAAAAAGGGAGTTTTTTCGATTCGATCTGTATCGTCAATAACGCGGACATTACGATCTTCGTAAAAAGATTTAATTTCTTTAACATAAGTTTCATCGAGTTTCCATCCTTTGATGGATTCCCATTTGGGGTCTACGGATTCTGCGAGAATTTGCCCCCTACCGAAATCGTTAACGCAACCGATGAAAACGCGGTCTGCTTGCAGAAATTGCCTAACTTCTTCTACTGTGCTATCGAGAATTCGATCGAGGTTGAGCGAGTTGCGAATTCGCAAAGCCATCTCGCCCAATAAACGAGCGCTGCACCAAACTTTATGAGAAAAAGGCGGCGTCGTGCAGACGCGATCGCGATTTGGCAATACACGCATTTGCACTTGGGCCCGCTGCGGTTCCATAATATTCGTTGTGAGGGTGAACTCACCTTCCTCCAAGCTACTTTTGATTATTTCTGCTGATAGTAGCCCCACCAATACTTCACCCGACTTATTGTGAAACTCATATTCCCAGTTGTGGACTGCTCCTTCTGACTGCAATAATCGTTCCATTCTCAGGCGATCTAGAGAATTCACCCTAGCATTGATTTCAATTGAGCTACTACCAATTACCTCTTCTTCATACCCGCTAATACGAGCTATTGCCGGGGGATGGGATTTGGGGATGTTCTGTTTTGGAGGCTGACATACAAGGTCTGGCAAGCAGGAAGCATTCGATCTGAGTTGGGAATCTAAAGATAGGAGAAGTTTTGTAAATGCTTCGTCTTTCACTGCCGACGCTAGGATTTGTTTGAGCCGTTCAAAAGCAGCTTCATCCTGGCAACAGTCTCGTAAAGCTTGTATGTAGTTAGGCATCGGGAATCACGTTACGGGAGCAATTTCAAAAGTTTGCAGGGTTCGACACTTTTTTGAATTTAACAGCTCGTCTACTATGGCACGTACACAATGCGATAGAGATTGAACGCTTTCCTGGGATTCCCGTACCTTGTGGGGGTTAGTTAACTTTCTGAGGCTATCTTGATATAGAAATACAAAAAACTCTATTTCTTTTTTGGCACTATAGCGCAGGTTTGGCGAAAGTGTCGGCGCTAAAACTGCATAGCTGTGCGCGACTTCTTCAAGCAGCTCCAAAATTTCTTGTGGGGTGGCATCCTGATACTGCAATACTTGCTTAGCTAGTACCTCGATCGGCGTTAAATCCAGACCGTGTTGGGCTAAGATTTCTAAATCTGTAAATTGTACAGTCATGTCGCTAATCCCCTGATGAATGCGAAAGGTGGTTGCGATCGCCAGTTTGACGATCGTTTCTCCCCCGGATTCAGCGTTCTAACTTAAAGTTACGATTGCACGAGGCGATCGCGCTTCATTCAATTGATTCACCCGACAGGGTGATTGTCGGATCTCCCTAGTGAGGTTTATGGAAACGAGATGATTGCCTTTGCGCTAGCGGTTACTCGCGATATCAACTTGACTCTCACGAGCTATAAAAGTTAGGCTGAATCCAGGAGAGCCATAGTTTCATATTGTTGTAGATGACGATTGCATCATAATATCTGTTTGCTTGCCACATTATGCAGTGACCGATTTTGAAAAGGTCTGCGATCGTCATCACACTTACGTATAGAAATCAACTATGAGATTATTAGGGTAAATTTACTTATAATATAAGGCTTTGGCTATGCTATTATCAGTAATTTTACTTAGATAAGACCGAGACAAAAGTGGTTGCCAAGCTGTAAGGGTAATTCATGAATTACCCTTACAGCCATAGCTGTTGAAATCGGAGATGGCATAAGTCTTACTAAATAACTAAGTTTAAAGCTTCATTGCCAGGGGAAAACCAGACAGAAGAGAAAGGAATTATCTAATAGACATCTCCTCCAAAAGAATCTCAAAGGGCAGGCAGGATACCTACCCCACAAGAATTTTTGGAGATGTCTAATGTATTGCTAAATATTTGCAAAAAAGATACATAACTTTTTAAAATTAAATAAATTTATTAAAGAATTTAATTTAACATAAAATTTAGTAACGATTTACGTTCGGCAGCAGAGATGGGGGTAGGGATGGCGGACACAACAATTAATCTTCTCGGCTACAGCATTACCCAGCAAATCTATACCGGAACGCGAACTCTGGTTTATCGGGGTATTCGAGCTTCAGATGGGCAACCTGTAGTTATCAAACTGCTACGAAATGAGTTTCCCCGATTCACCGAAATAGTTCAATTTCGGAACCAATACATCATCGCTAAAAACATCGATATCCCTGGCATTACCAAACTCTACAGCCTGGAAAACTATGAAAACCGCTATGCCCTGATTATGGAAGATTTTGGCGGAATTTCTCTATCTTGTTATATGGCATCAGTTGGCGATCGGAAAAGTAAAGGGGAATTACCTCTGAGTGAGTTTCTTCCCATTGCTGTTCAAATTGCCGATACCCTCGACGGACTCTATCGCCACTCGATCATCCAC
>NZ_JACJUP010000965.1:0-2809 GCF_014748295.1 Planktothrix sp. FACHB-1355
TTTCAAATCTTGGTACGATCATTTTCTCCAATTTGGCTTGGTGGAAGGACGATCGCCCACTTATTTCTACCCTACTGATTATGAAGGGTATTACCCCGATGTCGCTGCGGCTGTAGCAGACCCAAACGACAATATAGTATCGGCTTTCGATCACTTTGTCCGCATTGGGCAATATGAAAATCGACTTCCCATTTTCACTGGTACTAGCGGTAATGATGTCGTACAAGCTTTTGGTTTAAAGCCGTTTTTATTTGGGATTGATTTTCAGGTGACTAGCTTCGATCCTGTGGATTATATCTCGGCAAGTACAGGTTTGGGCGAGATCGATACTTTGATCGGTTCGCCCGGTGCAGAGGTTTATCAGCTGGGTCACGGTACTTCCCCATCGAATCCCAATGGCATCCAGTATTATATTGGTGGCGGTGCAAATGACTACGCGATAATTCGCAATTTCGAGAAAGGAGTTGACGTCATCGAGAGCATAGATCCTAACCTTGTTCAACAGGTTCAAAATGGAAACCTCAGACTCTTTTCCAGAGGAGACTTAGTTGCAGTTTTGGAAGGGGTAACAACTCAACTGACTCGCACGAATGGAGGTGATTTCGTGTTCCTACCGGGAACTGTTTTCTTCACCTAAAAGGGTTTTAATTTCGCTCGTTCGCGCTTCGTTGCACATTGTTTATCAGACATCTCCAAAAAATAATCTCAAAGGCAGGCAGGATGCCTACCCTACCATAATTTTTGGAGATGTTTATTTTCGATCGCCATTAACTGTGAACTATGAAAGATGAACCGCAAACGATGAACGCCGATATTCTAATTCTCTCAAATGGGCCTGGGGAGTTGGCAACCTGGGTGCGTCCTGTAGTGCAACAACTGCGACAACAACTGGGATACGATCGCTCTCAAGTACGCATCTCGGTGGTGCTATCCCCTTGTCCCAACGCTAGCGGCAAAGAGGTGGAAATTGCACGCAGTTACCCAGAAGTCGATCGAGTTCAAGGTGCAGAACATTTCTTTCCATTTTTATTATGGGGTAAAACTGCACAAGATTGGGACTGGCGCGATCGCGGTGCGGTTCTTTTTTTAGGCGGAGATCAGTTTTTTACTGTGCTAATTGGCAAGCGTTTAAACTATCGTACCATAGTTTACGCTGAATGGTCAGCGCGTTGGCATGGATCGATCGATCGATTTGGCCTCATGAAATCGGAAATTCTTGCTAAAGTTTCGCCAAAATATCATCGTAAATTTACTGTTGTTGGGGACTTAATGGCAGAAGTCCAAGTTGAAAGGTTAACAGAAAAAGACGCTCAATCTCATCTAGAATTAATTGGTTTATTACCGGGATCTAAACCAGCAAAATTATTTCAGGGTGTGCCTTTTGTATTAGCAAGCGCAGAACATATCCACGCTGCACGTCCTCAAACTCGTTTTGCGATTTTTCTTGCTCCCACTTTGGATATTCAAACATTAGCACGTTTTGGCGATCCCCAGCACAATCATCTCATTCAGCGTCTGGGATGGGGAAGTGGCGAATTAGTTATACCTCCTCACCCAGAACTTCCTTTTATCAAAACACCAAGCGGTTTGCAAGTACAATTATATACGGAATCACCAGCCTACAAATTGTTATCTCAATGTCGTTTATGTCTGACTACTGTGGGTGCTAATACAGCTGAATTGGGCGCTTTAGCAGTACCGATGATTGTGTTGCTTCCCACTCAACAACTAGATGCAATGCGAAGTTGGGATGGTTTGCCGGGATTGCTTGCCAATTTACCCGGTTTCGGTGCGATTTTTGCTAAAATTATTAATTGGTCGATTCTGCAACAAAAACGTTTATTTGCATGGCCGAATATTTGGGCTAAAGCGGAAATTGTGCCGGAACTGGTGGGGAAATTGCAACCTCAATATGTCGCAGATTTGGTTTTGGATTATTTGAACAATCCTGTTAAGTTGGAGGAAATGCGCGATCGTCTTCGCAAAGTCCGAGGTGAAGCAGGCGCAGCGCAAAAGCTAGCACAGATAGTTTCCGAAGAACTTGCAAGTAGCCATATAAATTAATAAATTTTACAAGTTGTTTTTCTCATCGCTTGCAAATGGACGCATTACCAAATATCCTGCTAAATCTAAGACACCATCCAATAAAAAGCCAATAATAGCAATATAAAGTACTCCCTTGAGTACTTGTTCAGTTTCATTACTATTATAGGCATCCCATATGAAAAAGCCTATTCCTCTACCGCCGACTAAAATTTCTGCTGCGATGACGGTAAACCATGCTAATCCTATCCCTATCCTCAACCCAGTAAATATATGTTCGATCGCAACTTTCATCCCATTTTCCTCTCGCCGAGACTTTCTGACGCCTGTTGCGGTGTTAATGGCAATTTGCCAAATAGCACTGAAAAATATGAGGAAAAGTACGCTGCTGAGGTTATCTTTAAATTGGATTAGCGCGATCGGCAATAACGCGATCGCCGGAATACTCGCCGGGATCTGCAAAACTCGCTTTAATATCTCGTAGATTATATTATTGTTGCCAATAACGATTCCTATCCCAATCCCCAAAATAGCTGCTGGTATGTATGCTTGACATAACATTTGCAGGCTGGCCAAAATTGCTGAATAGATGTTATTTTCTATCTCCATTGCCTACTTCAAACTTCTTTGTCTAAAAGTTTCTTTAAAGAGGGGGAAACCCCTTGACAGGATCTTTTTTTTAAGTTATCATATTTTTGATGAGGAATAACTACCTTGCAATATTTAAATTTGGTAATATTTCCATTATTTAAGAATACCACCAAAT
>NZ_JACJUP010000966.1:0-2806 GCF_014748295.1 Planktothrix sp. FACHB-1355
CAAAGGTTGGCGGCGCTTCGCGCAGTCGCCCGTACATCCGGAATATGACATCTTCCGGTACTCTCCGCTGACGGCGGCGATTCCGTGCCAGACAAAGCCACACTGGTATATCTAGCCACAATGCGGTGATGTGAGTGAAGCCGATGGCGCGGGCGAGGGCGATCGCTTCTCGTCGCTGTGGGCAAACGGCGTTGGTTGCATCGTAAATAGCTTCTTTGGCTTGCCCCAACTGTATTTGCTCTACAGCTTGCTGAAATTGGCGAGTTAGTTCGTCCCAAACTAAAAACCAGGGCCCCTGGATCGCTTCATCTCCAAACAGTTTAGCCCTAATGGTGTCTGTGGAAATTAACAGACGCTGTGGGTATTCTGCGACTAGCTTTTGTGCTAGAGAGGATTTGCCGCTACCAGGAAGCCCTATGAGAAAAATTAGTTTCGTCATTGAGAATTTTGGATTTTGGATTTTAGATTTTGGATTAAAAATAAATCTAAAATCTAAAATCTAAAATCTGAAATCTAAAATCTAAATGATTGTTCCATCGGGAATTGTGGCATTTTTGAGAACTACAACAATGCCGTTGCGGATGTAGAAACCCTCACTTTCCCGTGCGGCTTCTTCCACTCTGTCTTTGTTGGTAATGACAACGTTGCAACCAATGCAAGCGTTTTTGTCGATGATGGCACGGCGAACTATTGTGTTCGCACCGATGCCCAAGGGTACTTTACCGTTATGGCAAATCGAGTTCCGTTCCATAAAGGGCTGGTAGAAGTCCGACCCCATCACCAGGGTGTCTTCCACGATGCAGCCGGATTCAACGCGCGATCGCACACCCAAAACCGAGTGATCGATGCGGCATTCTTTGAGGATACAGCCTTCGCTGATCATCGATTCTGTGACTTGACAATCCAACAGTTTTGTGGGTGGCAAGTAACGGGCGCGAGTATAAATGGGGGCACTTTCGTCGTAGAAGCTGAAAGGCGGGTGAGGCTGTCGCGTCAGCGCCAAGTTTGCTTCGTAGAACGATTCGATCGTCCCAATATCTTCCCAGTAGCCACCAAATAGGTAAGCTTGAACGTTGAGATCTTTAGCCGACGCCGGGATAATCTCTTTACCGAAGTCGGTGCGTTCTGGGGATTCTTTCAGCAGCTGAATCAGCACATCCTTTTTAAAGACGTAAATCCCCATTGAGGCGATGTAAGGCATTGCCTGAGCTTTTTCTGGCGTTAGGCCCAGAACGGTGGTATCCACTTGCATCTTTGTCAAAGCATCGCCTTTGGGTTTTTCGCTGAAGTCAACCACTCGCCCGTTTTGGTCGATTTTCATCAAGCCAAAATCGGAGGCCCGTTTCTCATCCATCGGTACGACGGAGATGGTGATATCCGCATTGGTGTCCCGGTGGCGTTGCCAGAACAAGCGATAGTCCATCCGGTAGAGGTGGTCTCCCGAAAGAATCAGATATTCATCTACATCCCATTCCTCGAACAACCACATATACTGGCGCACCGCATCGGCAGTACCCTGAAACCAGTTGGGGTTTTCGGGCGTTTGCTGGGCGGCGAGTACCTCAACGAACCCGTCGGTGAAGCCTGTAAAGTTGTAGCCACGCGCAAGGTGACGATTGAGGGAAGCCGAATTGAATTGCGTTAGGACGTATATTTTGAAGATCTCTGAGTTAATGCAGTTACTGACGGGAATATCGATCAGGCGATACTTCCCGGCCAGGGGTACTGCGGGTTTAGCCCGCAGCTTGGTTAGCGGGTAAAGGCGGGTTCCTGCGCCACCGCCCAGGATGATAGATAGTACTCTTTTCACGAAAAACCTCTCAACTGCCAATCAACTCCCTAGTCCAGTGTCTGATTGTGCGGAGCAGTTTGCAAGAGGGGGAGGGAGGAAGTCTAAGATTTTGGGGATCTGTCCCTAGTCGGAGGGTGGGCTGCTACGCGGAAGTCAAAAGTCAAAAGAAGGGCGTCGGGATTAGGGGCTAGGAACTGGGGACTAGGGAAGAGGGAGAGGGGAGAAAAGGAATTTTGACTTTTGAATTTTGAATTTTGACTTTTGACTTTCCCACTCCCTCTTCCCCAAGTCAAAATGTCTTATGTTGGATTTTATAGTATACACCAAGCTATTTTTACTCCTGTATTGAGCGAGGAATTCCCAAGCGATCGAGCATTTCTAAGTCGGGAGATGCTGGTGCTTTGGGTGGTATGTAAAGTGTTGACATTGGGGCATCCAAAACTTCAGGAACTTTTGCTAAAGAAATACGTTGAATAACTGGTTCGCAGATATGATATTGTGCAGCCTCATAAATTATTACTTCGTGATCGGAGGAGTAGTATTGCTGCAAATATTCAATCAGAATAGGGAGACACCTAGAGACACGAATTTCCGGATTAAAAGACAACTCGCCGACAATGCCAAATTGCCACAGAATCAATGAGCTAGATGTGTCGAACTTGCGCTTGTAAACTAGGAAATCAGTGGCTTCAAAACTTTGACATCCACTGGTGCCAGGATCGATCCCCAGGTCAGCGAATAAGCAATCTTCGGCAGAAATAGCAGGCAACATCCTGGCACAAAATCCTTCCAGACGCGCACGTTTAATTGCTTCATGGGATGGGTAAACAAAAACTCCTGGATGACCGTAAAATACAACGCATACTTTTAAGCCATCCCGAACACAAGTAAGAATTCGCTCTACCATCTCTAGATAAGTAGTTAGACGGTTTTTGCCCGGTTGATAAAAGACGGAAAGGGACTCAGATGTTGAATTAATTTTTTTAAGCCAAGCAATTGTTGGTAGGTCAGCAA
>NZ_JACJUP010000967.1:0-2806 GCF_014748295.1 Planktothrix sp. FACHB-1355
ATAGCCATTGCCCGTGCCATTGCGGGGGGATTCTGAGCCTGAGCGATCGCAGTATTGATCAACAAGGCATCGGCTCCCATCTCCATTGCGGCGGCGGCTTCGCTGGGCGCTCCAATGCCGGCATCCACTACCACAGGAACTTGTGCGTTGTCAATAATTATTTGAATATTGGCGGCATTTTTTAGGCCCTGTCCCGAACCGATCGGCGAAGCGAGAGGCATAACGGTAGCGCAACCGACTTCTTCTAAACGTTTTGCTAGCATGGGGTCGGCATTGATGTAAGGCAGAACGACAAAGCCTTCTTTGACCAGTTTCTCAGCAGCTGCCAAAGTGCCGATCGGATCTGGTAGTAAATATTTAGGATCGGGAATCACCTCTAATTTGACAAAGTTATTGTCTTCTTGCCCCAATATTTTGGCCATTTCCCGTCCCAGTCTAGCTACGCGGATGGCATCTTCAGCGGTTTGACAGCCTGCCGTATTGGGCAACATCCAAATTTTAGACCAGTCGATCGCTTCTGCGAGTCCTTCGTGTCCGGGTGCGTTGCTTTGCACTCTTCTTACCGCAACGGTGACAATTTCGCAACTGCTGGCAATGATACTTTGCTGCATTTCTGCAATATTGCGATATTTGCCAGTTCCCGTCATCAGGCGCGACTGGAAAGTTTTGCCGGCGATAGTGAGGGATTTATCTAAAAAACGGAAATCGCTTGTTTGTGGGGATGATTTATCTAAAGTTTGCATTTCTGTGTTTCCTACGTGGGTGAAGTGCCTCTAGCACCGGTTTCTTAATTTTCTTAGATTTCTCTGCTTCGGTAACGCTAAGTATTGCTAAACCGTGAGTAGTGAAAATGATTCAGAAGCGGGTCGTGTTTTTGCTCTAAAATTACATCGGCAATCAGAAAAGCGGTGATAGGCGCTAACAAAATCCCGTTGCGATAGTGTCCTGTTGCTAGGGTCAAATCGTCGTAAGCACTCCCTCCCAATATCGGCAATTCGTCTGGCGTTGTCGGTCGAAATCCCCACCATAATTCTTGAATGGGAAAATGTTGTAATTCGGGATAAAGTCGAATCGCTCGTGCCAGCAATGCTTGTATTCCCCCGGTTGTATTATAAGGTGCGAAGCCTACATCTTCACTGCTTGCTCCTATGATAATTCTGCCATCTCGACGCGGCACGATGTAAATTTCCGAGCCAAACAAAACTTGTTTTAAAGGTAACCTTCGCTCTTGCCCGACCGTCAATGGTAAAGATGAAAAGGAAGATACTTTCTCTGTTGTCAACGAGGGAGATAAAAAGAAACATTCTTTTCCCTCTGGTGACAGGGGTGATTCCAGGGAAGGTAAAGGCACGCGCACGGATAGCATTTGTCCCTTTTTGGGATATACTGGCACAGACAGTAATTGATTTGACCAGGCACCAGTTGCTAAAACATATTGTTGAGCTTGCCAATCTCCAGCAGATGTTTTAACGCCGATGACTTGCTTGTTCTGTGTTTGAATTTCTTCAACATTTACGCCTTCGCAAATATTAATGCCTAATTGTTGTGCTGCTGCCCACAATGTTATTGCTAAAGCGCGATTATCTACTTGTCCGTCTTCGGGATACCACCATCCACCGACTACTTCCGAACTCAATCCCGGCTGATGCTGATGAATGGCTTCCTTATCCAACCATATGCTAACAGGAAATTTTCCGCTGACCTTCTGCTCAGATGAAATATTGCTTGCTCGCGACTGGATATCATAGGCTGGGGAGAGAATGCCACAAGGCCAGAATCCTGTTGGCGTACCCGTAATTTGTTCTAGTTTACTTGTCCAATCTGGATACAATGCCCGACTGCGGAGACATAAATCCAGCATAGGGCTGGGAGGTAATTGTTCGGCTTGCGGTGCTAACATTCCAGCTGCTGCGTGGGCGGCTGCTTGCTGAAAGTCTCGCGTCAGAACGGTAACATTTGCTCCCCGTAATTTTAGTTCGATCGCCAGGGAAAGGCCAACGATACCGCCACCGATAATGAGAATGTCGCTCAGTAGATTCATTCAATCAAAATATCAATCAAAATATTGACACTTTTAATGCAATTTTTTACCACAGTGCGGGTATGGGATCTTCTTCATTTGGAGATGGAGAATGAGAAGGTTTTGGTGTTTGTTCATCGCTGGGTTCGTCTGGGGAGGCAGTGGGACTCGAAGACGGATGAGAAGGTGTGTTAGTATCCTCCCCAGGAAGGCGAGTGTTGAATCCAGCGATGACTGCCATAGCGATCGCAACAATCAGCAAGATCGCAATCAGACCGATAACGTTAAAGCCGGTAAATTGGTTCATAGATGTCGAGCCGTTTGCCTATCTTGTCTTGTCCGATCGATCGCAATCTATCATTTGACGGCAAATTTATCGAGCTCTTGAGAAGGTAAAATCTCAAGAGCTGGCAAAGCTATAGTATCGATAATCTCGATCGAATCGGGAAACTAAGCTTGGGGCGTCCAGACGGTGCGATCGCCCTGTCCCCACATCCCATCAAATTTTGTCACGGAAACATCACCTAAAACTTTGGTTTGGCAGGCCAAACGCAGGTTTTTCGCGGGAGAATGGGGAGGAAGAGCCAGCCGCCCTTTTTCTCGCCAGCTAGCTTCGGAAACTTCCCCGTCTACCTTAACGGCACAGGTGCCGCAAGTGCCAAGGCCCCGACAGTTCATCACTGTGGCTTTATCGTTGTACAGAGCGACGTTGTTATCCAACAAAACTTTACGCAGATTTGCGCCAGACTCTACTTCAAAAGTCTTCCCTTGTGCTGAGATCGGAAG
>NZ_JACJUP010000968.1:0-2797 GCF_014748295.1 Planktothrix sp. FACHB-1355
TAATCGCAGCGACGAAGAATTTATGGAGGCGTTCAACATTCAAGCTGGTGTCGCCATCCAAAACGCTAAGTTGTTTGAAAAAGTCAAGCAACAGTACGAGACGATCCAGCAACAGTATGCCAAGATTCAGCAACAAGAACAGATGCAGCGAGATATTCTCCGCAGTCTGACAAATGGGGTAATCTCCACCAATGCAGCCGGGGAAATTATCGCCGCTAATCCCAGCGCCAAGAAATTGCTGGGTTTTAACAATGGAGAATCTTTAGAAGGGAAATCCATCTGCGAGGTAATTCGGATCAAAGAAGGTGACTTTAGCAGCTGGTTTGGGGCAGCTTTAAAGGGACGCGATCGCAAAGCGCGACACCAGTATTATCCAGATCGGACTTTGTTATCTACCGATCTGGAGTCCCGCAGCGTGCATTTATCGATTAATTCGATCGCCGATGCTAGCGATGCTTCCAATGTTTACGGCGCTTTAGTGGTGATGGATGATATCAGCGACGAGAAGCGACTCAAGAGTACGATGTACCGCTACATGACTCAAGAGTTAGCCGAACAATTGCTACAAAGTGGGGATGCTAAGTTGGGAGGCGATCGCAAAGAAGTATCCATCTTATTCTCCGATATTCGCGGCTACACCAACTTAGTGGAAAACATGGAAGCCGAAGAAGTCGTGAGTATGCTTAACGAGTATTTCTCGGCAATGGTGGAATCCATATTCAAGCATAAAGGCACCCTGGATAAGTACATCGGCGATGCGATTATGGGCGTGTTCGGTTCCCCAGTACCCCTACGGGATCATGCTTGGAGAGCAGTGCAAACAGCTTTGGAAATGCGATCGAATCTGGCAGAATTCAACGCTCGTCGTCAAGCTGCCAATCAGCAATCCATTCGCATTGGCGTTGGCATCCATTCTGGCGCTGCTATCAGCGGTAATATCGGTCACCAACGACGAATGGAGTTTACCGTTATTGGCGATGATGTTAATTTGGGTTCCCGTTTGGAAGGCACCTCAAAATTGTACGGCTGCGATCTTGTGATTAGCGGCAGTACCTATACTCCCTGTGCAAATCGCATTTGGGTGCGCGAACTCGATATCGTGCGGGTGAAGGGAAGAACTCAACCGGTATCGATATACGAGCTCGTTGGGTTGCGTTCCGATCCAATTCCAGCCAAGAAACAGCAAACGATCGAACTTTACGAACAAGGTCGCGAGTTATATCTCCAGCGCAACTTCGATCTGGCATTGCAAAAGTTTGATGCAGTGCTAGCGATCGACAGTCACGATAAAGCAGCTCTGTTGCATCAGCAGCGTTGTCGCAGCTGGATGAATACCACCCTACCAGATGACTGGGATGGTATCGAAACGCTTACCGAAAAATAGGCGAGCTGGTTTGAGCGAATCGCCTATTCTCAGTTGGGAATTGGGCAATTGGGAAAAAGCTGATTATTCATCCCAAATCCGCTTTGATGACCGCCTTTATCTCGCTCGGCTGTTGTAGAGACCTTTCATGAAGTCTCTACAATGAAATGGCCAAAAATTAAAGGGGGTAACAAACCCGGATTTGGGATCGTAGGGCTTACGCAAATAAACCCTGTTTCCAGACTTATGTCTTAAAGAAACGCGATGTGGAACGTAAGTCCTAGAATTAATAACTCATAACTTCCCGACGCCCGACGCTTTTACCGCGCCACCTCGTCCTCAGTCTCTACGCTCAACTACAATTAAGCTTCTTCTTCTTCTTCTCCTCCTTCAGTATCCGCATCTCGGTCAAGTTGAATCAAACGAATGTGCTTGTATCCGAGCCGAATTTCAAACTCATCACCTGGCTTTAATCCCATTGCCTGGGTGTAAGCAGATCCGATCACAATTTGACCGTTCTTATGTACGCTCACCCGGTAAGTCGCTTCGCGACCGCGACCATCTTTCTCACTTTCTGGCTCTAAAGCAATGCCTTTAGCTGCCAGTACAGCATCGTAAAAGTCTGTCAGATTGACGCGGACTTGGTTACTTTTGGTCGTGGTGTAGTAGCCACAAGCCTTAGCGGTTTCCCGGCGCGATAGATGGGAAAGTTCTTTGACTTTTTGAAGTAGAGCTTTCCCTGATAATGGCGCTGTTGCAGTTTCAGCCATAAAATTGCCTCTGACTAAATTTCACTTCTTTTGCATTATTGAACCATATACCATTGTTCATTAAACATCAACTACTGCGGTGAATTCTTTTCTCTGTTGTTAAAACTTATCATTTTCGCCAAGACCGCTCTCTAAGTAATCTTGGCCAAGCGCTTAGGCATTTAACAGTGTAATGACGGCGAGGGAAGCCAGAGAATTTTTTTGTAGCTTGTTGAGGATGAGTGGCGATCGCACGGATGGTGAGGGGAGAATAAGTGGAATTGGGCTGCTGTTGAACTCGCCGATCCCAGTGGCGAGCGCTCTTTTTCGCATAGGTAATCGTAGCTCGTGCGGCGACTTTCCTATGTTCTTGTTGAGGAATCCTCTCCCACTTCACAAGTAACGCCGAGTTGCCTTCACGCCATAATGGATGGGGGCAGCACAAGCGCAGAGGAGATCTACCAGCAGAGGGAAAAGAGTATTGGCTAGGAATGCAACTTGGTATCACTGCGAAACATTCCGATACGCTCTTTCTTCTCAAATGGAAATTCCGATTCTCGTTAAAATTTCCCCAACAGGGAACGGGAACCGTAAAAAAGGATATTTATTTTACTTAGAGAGGATTTAATCTAGAGTTGGCAGATTGGCTAAATCCTCCCCACTGTTTGCATAGCAAACAGGGGTT
>NZ_JACJUP010000969.1:0-2753 GCF_014748295.1 Planktothrix sp. FACHB-1355
TTCTGTATACCTCTGGCTTGTGAGGGAAAAGCGCTTTATGTCCAGTTCGATCGAATTCAATTTACTTGCTCCTAATAATAAGAAACTTTCCTTAGTCGGGTCTTTCTCTAATTGGAAAGAAATCCCAATGGAAAAAGGAGATGATGGTTATTTTCGGACGCAAGTAGAGCTAGAGGATGGTGTTTATCAATACAAATTTCGCGTCCAGTCGAAAAGCCCCGCTTTTACACCTGACGAATGGGTAGATGTCATCGACCCATACGCTACAGACGTTGATGAAATAAAAAAACAAGGTGTGCTGCGAATTAAGGAAGGCAAAAGAATTGTCGATACTTATGTTTGGCAATATGACGACAAAGTGCTACCGGAAAATCATGAATTAGTCATATATGAAATGCACATAGCCGACTTTTCTGGCGGCGAACTCGATGCCCATAAGCGAGGCAAATATGTAGATGCGATCGCTAAGTTAGATTATCTATGCGAATTGGGGATTAATGCGATCGAATTGATGCCAGTAAATGAGTATCCAGGCGATTATAGTTGGGGATACAAAGTGCGTCATTATTTCGCGACAGAATCCAGTTATGGCACAACTGAAGAGTTGAAGCGCTTTATTGATGAATGTCACGCCAGAGGTATTCGCGTTATTCTGGACGGAATTTATAACCACACGGATGAAGAATGTCCGTTATTGCTGATAGACAGAAATTACTGGTATTACGAGTATATGCACTATCCGGAAGATCCGGGTAATTATTGGGGGCCAGAATTTAACTACGATAATTACAACGAAAAATTGAAGATAAAACCTGCTTGGCAATTCATCGGCGATGTGGTGACTTTTTGGGTAAGAGAATATCATATTGATGGCATTCGCTTTGACGCGGTGCGGCAATTAGCTAACTATGAATTCTTAGAATGGATTGCCAACGAAGCGAAAAAAGCTGCTGCAAATAAGCCGTTTTACAACATTGCCGAACATATTCCCGATACGCATAAGGTTGTGACCCCAAATGGCCCGCTGGATGCTTGTTGGCATGAGAGTTTTTATTACTTTGCGATTCCCCATATTGCTGGTGAAAGCTTTGAATTAGAAAAGCTGAAGGAAGTTTTAGACCCCAGGCGACAGGGTTATACTGCTACTACAAATGTCATCAATTACTTGGCGACTCACGATCGCGAACGTACAATGAGAGAATTAGGCGATCGCGGCATTTTTGGCGAAGAGGCATTTCGGCGAACTAAGTTGGCAGCTGTTCTGTTAACAACAGCGATGGGAGTACCAATGCTGTGGATGGGAGAAGAATTTGGCGAACACAAACGCAAAAGCGAAACTGTAACTCAGCCGAAAAAAATTGCATGGCCTTTGTTGGAGAGAGAGAAAAATCGCGATTTGTTTGCTTATTACAAAAGCTTAATTGAGTTGCGGAAAGAAAATCGCTCGCTGCAAAACGATAACATCGAAATTTTCCACGAAAATGCAGAAGCAAAAGTTATCGCTTACCATCGCTGGACTGAAGATGCTCCTCCGGTTGTTGTTGTGCTAAATTTTTCTAATAATGCTCTACTTGGTTATCAAATTCCCAACTTCCCCGCTGCTGGAAAATGGCGCGATCGCATCAATAACTGCGATGTAGAAGCTGGTGAGAATTTGACCTTAGACCTGCCAGAATATGAAGGCAAAGTGTTAGTTTATCAAGATTGAAAAAACGATCGATAAAGTACCCGACCGGGTAACACTTCATCATCAATTTTGGCATAAACGCGCAGACAAGCTAGCACTTCTCCTGACCTACCGCCGCTATCCAGTTCCAGGTCGTCTTTGGAGTAAGCGCGGATATCGGCGTAAGCACCCCATAACTCGCGAATTTGGACGGTATGACCTGCTTTGCGTGCGCTTTCGGCGGCTTTTTTCAAAGTGCGCCGCGCTTCTTGCTGTAGTTTTCCCCACCAGGAATCGCGATCGACTGGTGGCTGATATACTAAAGAGTTGATAGCTTCGTCTAAATCAATTCTGGCACGTAAATTGTCGGCTGGATCGATGTTTTTCGCGGCTGTTTTGGCACGTTGAAAGCAATCTATTAAAGCTGCGATATATTTTGATTTCTCATCTTTAGTGGCTAAAGATTTGACGCCAAAACGATTCACAGGTTTGAAAGCGTGATGTAAATCTGGGTCGATTGCTTCGATAAATTTTATATAAGTAGATAACACCGTGGCGAGAAAATAAACATCTGAGTCTGATGTTTCTACTGCTACTCGCACATCTAATTTTGTTTTCGTAGAAAATTCTAAACCGGGGTAGATATGTTCGTCGCGGGTGAAGGGAAGTTGGATAGGCGATCGCTGATTACTGAAATCCGGTAATTTCTCTCGCCAAGACTCAGCTAAAGTTTCGGGAACTCGCAATAACTTTAATTGCATTTCCTGCCACAAATCGGCATCATTATTACTTAGCAGTTGGAAATCGCCGAGATAGAAACGCAATTCTTTATCTGTTTCAAAATTATGTTTAATTCCGCTTAGTTTACTGCTATAATTAGAAGTAACTGGTTCAAATATATCTTCTAGCGAATGCGAAATATTTTCTATGGGTGTAGAGGTTGGCGATCGCAAAATTCCCTCTAATTCCCCTAGTACTTCTTTGGCTAAATTTGCACCAGGGTCTTCGGGTAATTCTGTTAAAGCAACCTGCAATCCACCCTGCAATCCATGTAAGTAAAACCGCACCAATCGCGCTAACTCAGAAT
>NZ_JACJUP010000097.1:0-10656 GCF_014748295.1 Planktothrix sp. FACHB-1355
ATCGTCGCGCTTTTGACCCAAGCGACCTGAGAATAGCAATTCAAGACAGCACCGGCCAACCGGGAGCGGCTGAGGCGATAGCCGATAAACTGAAACAAGCGGGCTATCGCGATGTTTACATTGCCGATGCTTGGGTAGAACCTTTGTCCGAAACACGCATTGTCGCTCAGCAAGGGGACGATGAGGGTGCGAAGGCGATTCACCAATCTCTGGGATTTGGGGAAGTGCGTGTAGAAAGCACTGGCAATCTGCGATCGGATATTACGATTAAGATCGGTAAGGACTGGTTGCAAAAGAAAAATTTATCCAATTAGTCGATCGCTAATTGGGGAATTTCAAATTTCAGATGTTAGATTTTAGATTGAAATAAAATCTAACATCTAAAATTATCCATCAGCCATTCCTGCAAAATTGGATTGACTAATTCTGGCGCTTCATCTTGGGGACAATGCCCTGCGCCTTCAATGGGGATGAACTTTTGCACTTGGGGGAAATTGACTAACTCTTGCCCAAGTGCGATCGGCTCCCAAGGATCTTCTTTCCCCCATAAAATTATCGCCGGACAAGGTAAAACTGGCAAAAGGTCTTCTGGTAGCGGCCCTTGGGAATAGCGCGTAAAAGCGATGAACACATCGACAGCACCTGGATCGAATGCTGGTGCCATGAGCATATCCACCAGTTCGTCTGTAACCGCCTCTGGATTTTTATAAGCTTGCAGGAGTATTTTGCGGACAACTTTTGGCTTTGCCAAGCGATCGAAAAATAGCTCGCCAAACCACTTGACAGCAAGCACTTTCTGTAATATTGGAGCGCTGGAGCGTCTATACCAAGGTAGGGTAGCGCGTTTGCGATCGTGCAGCAGCCGTAGAGAACAGTTGAGCAGGGCAACGCCTTTGGCAATATCTGGATTATCTACAGCAGCCTGCATAGCAGCAATACAGCCAATGGAATTACCGACTAAAAATGCCGGATTGCCTACAACTTCCCGACAGAAATCAGCTATCTGCTGTCCCCACGTTTCAAAGGTATACTCGATTTCAACTCCCGGAGTCGGTTTAGCTGACCCACCAAAGCCAATCAAGTCAATCGCGTATACTCGACAAGTTTTGGCTAAGAAGGGGATGTTCTTGCGCCAGTGCGCCCAAGAAGCTCCGAAGCCGTGTACTAAGATAACTGCTGGGCCTTCGCTTCCTTGCTTTTGATAGCAAATTGGGAAACCCTGCCAAGTCCAAGTGTAGGGGCGAGTATAAGATTCCCCTGTAATAGCGGTTTTGGTAGTAGAAGCAGAGACAGTCATAGCAATTTTAGATTCTGGCTGCTTCCATTGTGACAATTCTTTACAATATTGGAATTTGGTATCGTGCCGCTAGTTACTGGTGTGCAGCTTGCCGGGTATGTCAGAATCAATTTGGTGCAATCTTCTACCGCTTTTGTAAGTGGGGGGTGGTGAAGGTAAATCTATTTTTTGACTTTTGACTTTTAACTTTTGGCTTTCCTAGCCCCTAACCTCTCAAAAAAGTCTTATGGAAAAAAGCGATACTCGCATTGGCAGCTATGCTCCAGATTTTGAACTGCCGGGGATTGATGGTGAGGTTCACCACTTAGCTCGTTATTTGCAAAAATACCGGGCAATCGGTGCGATCTTTATGTGCAATCGCTGCTCTTATGTAGACTTATATTTAAACCGTCTCAAACAAATCCAGACGGATTTTCACGATCGCGGGTTTACTTTGATCGGGATTAACGCCAACAATGCGATCGCAAGTCCGGAAGATAACTTCGAGAATATGAAAAGCTTTGCGGCTAAGCATCAGCTTAACTTCCCCTATCTGCGCGATCCAACTCAGGATGTGGCGCGTTCCTTCGGTGCTCAAATCACGCCGGAAGTTTTCTTATTAGATGGCAACAGCGTTGTGCGTTACAGTGGCAGCATCGACGATAATCCGGAAGCAGTGGAGTTGGTGCAGGTATCCTACTTGCGAAATGCGATCGAGCAGCTCCTCTGTGGCGAAACAGTAACCCCAACCCACACTCAGGCAGTCGGCTGTTCTTTGAAGTGGCAATGATAATAGACACAGAATGTGCTTTCTACTGCTATCTTAAGTTGGAGGCAATTTCAGTTGAGCAAATAGTAATTTCATGGGGATAGCGTACCGGCGGGTTTTGCTGAAGCTGAGCGGTGAAGCCTTAATGGGTAACCTCGGCTATGGGATCGATCCAACAGTGGTTCAGGAAATCGCTGCTGAGGTAGCAGAGGTGGTAGCTAGCGGCGTTCAAATAGCCATTGTTGTGGGTGGCGGAAACATCTTTCGTGGCGTCAAGGGGGCTGCCAGAGGAATGGATCGGGCCACGGCTGACTATATCGGCATGATCGCTACGGTGATGAATGCGATGACGTTGCAGGATGCTCTGGAGCGAATGAGTGTTCCGACTCGCGTACAAACAGCGATCGCGATGCAGGAAGTGGCGGAACCCTATATCCGGCGTCGCGCTATTCGCCACCTGGAAAAAGGACGGGTGGTGATTTTCGGCGCAGGTTCCGGCAATCCTTTCTTTACAACGGATACCACAGCTGCTCTGCGGGCGGCTGAAATCAGCGCTGATGTGATTTTTAAGGCAACTAAGGTAGATGGTATTTACGATTCCGATCCGCATCTGAATCCAGGTGCCAAACGCTACCAAAGCCTGAACTACGGACACGTTTTAACTCAAGATCTGCGGGTAATGGATAGTACCGCGATCGCTCTGTGTAAGGAGAACAACATCCCGATTATGGTTTTTGACCTCACAGTCAGAGGTAACATTCGTCGAGCTGTGATGGGAGAATCTATAGGAACGATTGTGGGAGATATATATGAAGTTAGCTGAAGCTGAAAGTAAAATGCAGAAAGCAGTTGAGTCTACTCAACACGCTTTTAATACCATCCGTACCGGAAGAGCTAACGCATCGCTCCTCGATAAAGTAACGGTGGATTATTATGGTGCCCAAACACCCTTGAAATCTCTGGCGAACATTAATACGCCGGATGCAACTACGATCGCGATTCAACCATACGATCGCAGCATCTTGAATTCGATCGAGAAAGCTATTTCAATGTCGGATATCGGTTTAACTCCTAACAACGATGGTTCGACTATCCGGTTGAATATTCCTCCGCTTACCAGCGATCGTCGTAAAGAATTTGTCAAAGTAGCTGCCAAATATGCTGAAGAAGGTAAGGTATCGGTTCGCAATATTCGTCGCGATGCTGTAGACTCGATTCGCAAGGAGGAAAAAAGCGGCGATATTTCTGAGGATGAAGCTAAAGATCGGCAAGATAAAATTCAAAAGCTTACTGACAAGTACATTAACAAAATCGACGCATTGCTAGCGGAGAAAGAGAAAGATATCACTACTGTCTGAAGCGATCACAGTTCGGCAAAATTACCCCAATGCTGAAGTTAAAGACTGCCATTGGGGATAAAAGCAGTATATGCAGATGAGATAAGCCGTAAAAACTCTGAAATTCAGTACGTAAATAGCCGGAAGTGAGATTAGGATCTGTAATTTAAATATTTTCGCTCGAAGAGATCCTAAGATAGGCCAGTGCGACTAACTCTCAGATACTGGCAGCGATCGGCAAAAGCCAGTTAAACTCCTCTTAAGTTGAGGAACCTTGGAAAGTTGGTCAAAAGCTAACAATAGACTTTACTCAGGAGCAAAATTCAAGGATATGTTTGACTGCATTATTGTCGGTGCTGGCCCAGCAGGCGGAACGGCGGCTTATCATTTGGCTAAGCGGGGGCGCTCTGTATTAGTTCTGGAAAAAGAAAGCTTGCCTCGGTATAAACCTTGCGGTGGAGGTGTATCGCCTGCGATCGCCCAATGGTTTGATTTTGATTTCTCGCCAGCGATTTCCCTGAAAGTAGACACAATTCGCTACACCTGGAAGATGGAAGACCCAGTGGAAGCGAGGCTCACAAACATGGAGCCAATTTGGATGGTGCGGCGGGATATTTTCGACCACTTTCTGGTTCAACAGGCACAGAAGCAGGGGGCCGAACTCCGAGATAATACTGAGGTTACGGGGATTGAATTTAAGAACGATCGCTGGCAAGTCAAGACAGCTAATGGCCCAGTAGAAGGGCGCTATCTGATCGCTGCTGACGGTGCAAAGGGGCCAATGGCTAAGCTGTTGGGTTTCAAGGAGCGCAAACGCAGGCTGGGTGGAGCTTTAGAGGCAGAAACGCCACCTCCCGGCAATCCCGATACCAGAACTTATTTTGAGTTCGGGATGGTGAAAAATGGTTATATTTGGAACTTCCCTAAAGCAGATGGGTATTCGATCGGTGTAGGAACTTTCCAAGGCGGCGAACCGCAAGACTTTAAGAGCATTTTGACTGAATACGGCACAATGTTCGGTGTGGATATGAAAACCAGCAAGCAATACGGACATCCGCTTTGTTTGTGGGATGGGAATCAAAAGCTGCACACCCAAAATGCTGTTTTAGCTGGCGAAGCTGCTTGCGTTGTCGATCCGATGACGGCGGAAGGTATTCGTCCTTCGATTTTTAGCGGAATGAAGGCGGCGGAGGCGATCGATCGAGCTCTCGGTGGCGATTTAAATGCTTTGGAAAAATACACTCAGGTCATTGTCGATGAATGGGGTAGCGATATGGTGTGGGCGCAACGCCTAGCAGGTGTATTCTACAAAATTCCTAAAGTTGGCTACAAAGTGGGCGTAAAACGACCTACCGCTACCCAAACTATGGCGAAAATCCTCTGCGGACAACTGCGTTACAGCGATGTTGTTAACTTCGCTCTCAAACGTCTCAGCAAGAGTATGATTCCCGGTATGGGGGGCTGAAAGTAGTTATGAGTTTTGAGTTTTGAATTAATCGGAACTTACGTATGTGTGACACTTGCTTAAGTTCCGATATAATTCATTTTTTCTTTTTTGAAGTATCGGTTTTAGATTTATTTTTGATAGATTTCTCTAGCGGTTTTTGGATTACAGTATATTTTGATATAAATTTATCCGGCGAATCGATAGGTGAATGAGCGATACCAAGCCGCGTGAATTGTGACCATATTTCCGCAGTTATTAAGTTTAACGCAGCTTCTCGATTGCTGGTAGCGATCGCACCTATAACTTTCTGCCAACCTTCTCGCAATAATTCAATATTTGCATCTTCTACAGAAAACTCTTTTAGCAAAGAAAGTGCTGTGTAAAAATACTCAGCATCAGGTGATATTTTTTTCGATTTTAATCCATAAAATACTAACTTTAACCAAATCGGTAATAATTCCAGCCATTTATTTTGTTCTAGCTGTTTTAATGCTTCTTGTTCCATACTCAGCGCACCCCATACGCAAATAGCAGCTTCAGCAGATCGATCGTCACGCATTTTTAAAGCATTCTTCCATAATTTTTGTGCTTGTTTGTTGAATCGACTTGCCAAAAATTCGTAAGCTTCTTGAACTTGTTCGGGAATAGTTACTTTATAAACTGTTTCTCCTCTTGGTAATCTATCTCCCCGATAAGAAAGAAAATTATGAGAACCACATAAGTGAATTTTGCGATCGACTACTACTTCCTTTGCATGGGAATTTCCCAACCAAAATATCTGCACCGCAGGTAAACCATCTGGTGTTTTAATTCCTAATAATTTTTGCTGGAGTGTAGGGGTAATTTGCCGTTCTTCTTCTTCCGGTTTGCGGGCAATTCCATAACCAATTAAAACGGCAACTCCTTGTTTAGCAATATTTTCCAGTAACTTGATAAATTGATCGTCTATTACTTCCTCACTCACCCAAGGCGAAAAAATCAGTATTTCTTGACGGGCTAATTTCAGAGTATCTAAAAAAGCTGTGCGAATCTGACTGTCTCGCAGCAGAATAACACTACCTGCTTCAACAGTTAACGCAGGTTTATTTGGTTTTGGATTAGTCCTAATTTCCAGAACATTTTCAATTGCTATACGATCGATTTTCTCAATTCTTGCCTCAACTTCTGCATTCCTCGCTTCCATCAGTAGATGGCGTTCGTTGGCAATAGTTTCTTCACTAATAGAGAAAAAATCTTGTAAGGAAAACATTCCTGCTTCTTGCAGGATATCCAAATAATTTGAGGGATATTCTAAAACCTGCTTACCGCGTCTAACTTGCAGGTTGATTTTATCTTCAAGTAAATCGTAGATCGCGAAAATTGAAATAGCTTGCCAGATATTTGTAGGTTCATCTATTATACTTGCTTCGGTAAGTATTTTGCCTTCTTTTGGGTCGTGCAGTCCTAAGCTGGAAGCTTGAATTATTTGCTGAAATTCTTCTATTAGTAAGGAATCAATATCGGGCGATCTATTTTCGATCGCCATAAAATTTTCTAACTCTGGTAAGTCAATGTTGGTTGCTTCTAAAGGAGAAGCGATAAAAAAAAGATTGCTGTTTAATGGGTCAGTTATGGCATAAATTTCTTTAGTTTGTGGAGGTTGAGGAACAGAACCTTGTTCGTAAAATTGTCGTCCTTGGGGAGTAAGTGCGATCGATCCATTAGTTGTCCATGCTAAAGTCTGTAAAGAGCGCAGAGTTCTAGTAGTATTTTGTACGAATACAGGATCGAGTCCCAGTACAGTTGCTAGTTCATCAACGCTTGGCGGCGGTTCGAGTTCAATTCCAGCGCGAAGAATAAACTCTTCGAGTACATTAAATTTACGCGGTTCGCTAATAGTAACTTCCACGGTCACTTGGGAAACGCTATAGCGAAATTGACGCGCCGTTAAAACAGATAAACCTGGACTTTGCTGCTCAATTTTGTCTGCCATTTCTTTTAGATTGGCATCAATTGGTTTAGGGGAGGACGCTAGAAACATTTATTAATCCTTGATAGTTTTGTTAATTACTAGGTTTATCCTTATCGAAGGGTTTTGCTATTTACAACCGCCAGGGATTAAAATCCCTGGCGGGACTAAGGTAATTATCCTAATATTTGAGAAACATCAATTAATCCTCCATGACGACGCAGGATATCGGAAATGTTAGAATACATACTGCCAACTCCCCGTGCATACTGAGTAAATAAGGAATGACAACCGACAACTATTAGCAATTCTTGAGCGCGAGAGAAAGCAACATTTACCCGTTCTAGCTTTTTGGCAAATCCTACATCTCGATTGCTATTATTGCGAACCATGCTAACAATAACTACTGCGCGTTCCATACCTTGAAATCGGTCAACTGTACCAGTTCTAATTTGCAAAGAAGGAAAGCTTTTGGGATTTATTCTTTCTTCAATTAATCTTAATTGAGCCCCATAAAAAGTAATGATGCCTATTTCTTTGCGGGGATTTCCAGCAGCAACTTTGGGAAACCAAGATTCTTCCATTTGCTGACACAAAATTTCGATCGCATCCACTTCTTTAATATTGGTTCTTGACGTTCCTTCTTGTTTTTCGGCAAAACCCTCTTCCAATGGCATTTTTACCCAAATAAGATGGTGATTTTCTTGGATAATTTTACCATTGAGATTGTGTGCGCGTTGCCGATCGGCATCGGGAATTCCACATTGCAAGCGATGTTCGTAAAACTGATTGATTGCACCCATAATAACTGGGTGCATTCGATACTGAATAGTTAACCTACGCTTAATACTCTCGGATGCAGCTTCAAATTGTACTTTAAACAGAGATTCTTCTAAAAATGCCATTTCTTCTCTGGTACTGTCCATTTCTTCGGCAATTTCTTCGATGCTATTTTCATGCAGCATTGGCGGTAATTGTCGATAGTCACCAATTAGGACTAATTTTTTCCCTTTTAAGGCAGGAATTAGTAACTCTGGCGGCGTACATTTACTGACTTCATCAATAATTACTACATCAAAGTTATTAAATTCTCTGACAAAACTATATCCAGCAGCTTGCACGCAAGTAATGCCGATAACGTTGGCATTATCAATATAAGTTCGTCGCAATTCGGTGCGATCTTGTGCGGAGGGATTGCGTAATTTTTGAATCCAATCTTGGACGAGGTTTTCGTAGCGACTGAGATAAGCTTGTTCTTTTTCTAATTCTGTTTGCCAAGCGTCGAATTGCACTTTTACTGTGCGTAAAAAGTCTGGATCGAATAAACCTGTTGAGGGAACTGGTGGTTTTAGTCGAGCGGGTATTGCTTGCCATGCTGACTCCCACCATTTGCGATCGCTAATTAATTGTTCTGAGGGTTTCTGTTGTAGTTGCGCTTCTATTTCGCTAATTTGGTTTTGTAAATCTCTCACTTTATTGTTAGCACTTTCATAAGTTTGTTGTAACTTGGCAAGATGATTATTCAGATTATTTTTGATATTTGATAGTGCAACTAAAGGATCTAGCAAGGAAATCATCTCGGTCAGGTTACTAATACCGCTTTCCCAGTCACTCGCCTGTGCTGATAATGTTGGTAATTCTGCTAAAACAGTTGACATTGAGGTGCTTTGCAGGCATCTTTCTAAGACAGCGCGTAAACTATCTGGCAATTGTGTAAACTGTTTTAATTCGGTTAAAAGCGATCGGCAAAGTCTAGCTTTTATTTCCGCTTGTTGACGCAAATTTTCTAACTGCCTTTGAGACTCGGACATTTGTCTTTTCAGATTGGCTAAATCTTCATTAAATAGCTGACTATATCCGCTTTGCGTGCTAGCATTTCCGACAACTAATCCTACTTTTAAATCTCGATTGAAAGCTTTGACAACGGCAAGTTTAATATCCGGTAATTTCTGTTGCGCTAATTTCAACAATCCCGGAGTGCTAATGCCTATTTGCACTGTTTCACCATTATATGAGATCAAACAACCATGCTGACTCAATAATGCTTTAATAGATCCCAACTGAATATTTTCAATTATTTGTTGCCAAATTCGATCGAATCTGTGAGTTTGAATATTTTGTTGTTCTGTCAACATTTGCTGGTAGTTTCTTTGCAATTGAGCAACATTGGCAGAATACTGCTGGTAAATTTGTACGGCTTTTTGGGTTTCGTTAATTGATGCGATCGCATTCTTGGCTTCCGCCAGTCCCCTACCAGCTTCCGAAACCCAACCAGGAATAGTATCCCGCAACCAAGCAGCTAACCCAAATGCTTCGCGATTACCGGGAGAAATCAAACCCATTCTCTTAGCTAAGTTTACCGCCATTTGCACGTTAGCGATAAATGCTTTGAGATAATTATCATTAGCTGCCGATTTCTGTAACCGCTCTGATAAATTGAATATCTCCTTATCTTCCCAATTGATTATATTAGCAGAATTTAGCACATAAGTCAAGTCTGAAACAAGCGAATTAATCTGAGTTTTCTGTGCTTTAATTTCCGAGATTTGACTGATTATTTCTTTCCCCTCTGCTTTTATCCTTACCAAGCGACTTTGCCAAGTTCTCAAATCCCGTTCGATAGTTTCTTCTGCTTTTAAATAGCTAGCAAACTTTTCTGCCGATGCCAACAAATGACGGAAGAATTCGATATTTTCTTTTCGTTTCAGTAACCGCTTTTCGCAATCTGACGCCGTATTTTTCAGCCAAGTACCAATTACTTGTTCTTCCAAAAATGGTAATCCTTCTTCCTCTACTCTCTCGGCACGTCCCTTTCGCAAAGCACGAATTACCGGACTGTGAATTAATCTGCTAAGTGCGTTATCTACGGCTAAATTTGCTTGAGAAGCAATCAAAGTGCGCCCGCCTCGCAAAGCAATTTGGTAACAAATTTCGGCAATAACTGTTGTTTTTCCCGTACCTGGTGGCCCTTGAATTAGCACCAAATCATCGGCAGCAAGTACCGCTTCTACTGCGGCAATTTGGTCGTCATTCGCAGACGGTAATAATAAATCTTCCGGTTGTAGTTTAATCTGTCTTTGCAGAGGTCTTGCTTTCGCAGCATCAAAGAAAAATTCACCCAAATAAGGATTCTGCGCGTTTCCTTTTTTTAACTCGTCTAATGCTTTTTTCTTCCGTTTAATTTGGCTTAAATCGCCTGCTGCTTCAAAAGACAAAAATCCTTGTGAGGGAATTTGATAATTTCCTTCTATTATTTTCTCGACTATTTCGGCATCTATCCTAATACGGATTAAACTTTTTTCTCGATCGATTTCTTCAATATTACCCAATCTATATTCAATTTGTTCGCCGTTACCATCAGATGCTATTTCCAAAAGCTCAATATCTTCATTGCGTGCTTTGAAGGCTCGTTGCCAAAAATTATCTGTTTTTAAAAAAGTCCCTGAAGAACTATCAATAGTGGCTTTGGCAGCATCAATTTCAAAGGTAATTTTCCGAGTAGCCACACCATAGTTATGATTAATAAAAGGAACGCAAAATTGTCGCTCTTTCGCCATGCGTTCTTCAATATTTAAAAATGTTTGCCAAGCTTTTAACTGTTCTTCTGTTGGTAGATGATCGCCGCAGAAAGGTAATTTTGCTATACTGGATATAACGGATGGCGGTATGCCGATGCGATGTTGGCGATCGCGCAACAACCGAATCGGATAAGGTATGCTAAAAGCATCTACTTTTCCCTTATCTTGCGGTAATAATTTAGCCGATAATACCCGCAAACCGCCATATCCATCTTGACTGACAACTGCTACCAAACTTAAGGTTTTTTCCCTTTCTTGGAGAATAGCAGGTAATTCTATATTATCTCGATCGGTGGCGAGC
>NZ_JACJUP010000970.1:0-2780 GCF_014748295.1 Planktothrix sp. FACHB-1355
GATAAGTCAATCCCCTTTCATAGTAAGCTTCAGCAATATTGACTTTGGCTCCTATTTTACTGGCAATTTCTAAAGCATCTGTATGATTGACGAGCGCCGCTTCTAAATTATTTTGCTTTCGATAAATCGTTCCTAAACCATTTAGCGCTCTACCTTTAACCTCAATATAGTTACTTTGTTCTGCATAACATAATGCCTCGCGATACATTTCTAATGCTTTTTCGTAATCTCCTAAGTTGTTATGGATCATAGCGAAACCGACCGAGCTATATGCTTTAATCCATACGCTCAAATACATATTTGGTAATTCTTTGTAACCCTTTTTAGCCTTTTCTGCGTAAATTATGGTTTTTTGTTTATCTTCTTCGGAATTCGACTCCGAGTACAAAACGCTGAGAGCTAACAAAGAACCTACTGTATATACGGAATAATTAGGGTTTTCTACAAGAACCAATACCTCTTCGTAAGATTTTATGGCTTCTTCAAATTCACCAATACTGAGTTTGCTGCCGCTTATTATGAAGCGTATCGATACATTTATTTTTTCTAGCTCAAGCTTGAGTTGTTCGTAGTTTTCCTTTTGAGAGATTACTTCCTGGGTTTTTTTTGCCATTTCTATAGCCTTTTCGTAGGCTTCAATACCTTTTTGTATATCACCCGCTCGCAGCAATATATTACCAAACTCATTGTAAAGGTGGGTCAAGGAATACTCATCGTTAATATTCTCAGCTAGGGAAGTGATGACAGAAGCCATGTGTTGAAGCAGACCTACTCTGCCAAAAGAGTTAGCAAGTGTCTCCGCCACTCCCAAGTCACTATGCTTTAGTTTTCTCTCTTTGAGTATTATATCGGCAGCTCGATCGAATTCTTCGATATCTATATAGTGATAGTAAGCTTCCAAAGCTTTGATTGCATCGCCTGGAGTATCGATAACCGTAACGCTGTCTGTCCAAAAATCTGCTGCTTTGCGATTAACTATCTTCCAGTCTTCACTAATTTTTAGTCTGGCTCTAGCTTCCGCCCTAGTTACTGAATGTAGGTAGTGTTCGCCCTTGTAGAAATCCAATAACGATCGCTCTCGTAAAGATTGAACAACTCGTCTCCGTTGTGACTCAGGTACATCCCATAGCAAATGGAGAACTCCATCCAATAATACCGATCGCACCTCTTGATAGCGATAGCATCCCATACGACAGAGAAGTTTATAAGCTTCCGGGTCGTGTTCTTGCAGGCGATCGAACTGACTGGCAATTAAATCTTTTAAGTCTCTTTCAATCAACAAATTCTGTCCATTTTGATGCCAATAAGCCTCAATATCCCCTTCCCAATCTGCTTGAATTGCGCCAGAAATAATGTGCATAGCTTTGGCATTTCCGCCATAGGCTTGGTGCATATCCTTCAATACTGAAGATTCGGTGTTGATATTGCGGCTGCTGAAAAACACTCGCCACGCAGCTATATCCAAACCTTGCAAGCGATAGTCATGAAAACTTACAGCAGATTCTCCCAATCGCTCCCGACTCGTAATTAAAGTAACGCAGTTACCACCTCGATCCGCTAAAACTCTTAATAACTCCACATAGTCGCGGTGAGCGGGGATAAATTTGCCATCTTTATCCAAAGCCGGTTCGAGGTTATCAATTATCACTCCCACTCTTTGTGAGGGATTTCGCAGTTTTTGCCTTAAGCGCTCCAGAGTAACACCAAAATCACCACTAGGCTCCTCGTTAAAGTGTCGCTTTAACCATTCTTCTACTACACTTTTGGCACTGGTGATTTGTTGCATCTCTTTTGCCATCCAGGTCTCCATAATTAAGTCGAAGCCCGCAGATGTCAGGTACTCCCAGGATAGCAGCGTCTTGCCTACACCGCCCTCACCCTGAATCAGTATAATTTTAGCCCCTTGTCTGACTAGGGAGTTGAGATCTGCGATCGCTTTTTCCCGCCCAATAAAAATGACTTTGTTATTATTGATTGTCTCCTCTTGTTCTGAGCCTGAGAAATTCTCACCCTCAGCTGACTTTTGGCCCTTGGCTTCAGGCGTTATTCCAGCCACCCCCTCAAGACTTTGGTCTTTCCGATCTTTTTTAGCTTCTGCCAATGACTCTCGCCATCGCCTCTCTAGAGCAGCTTCAAAATTCGTTTTACTGACTTTTTCTCCTAATGCTTCAGAGACCAACTTCCATAATTTTGGCCCAATGTCTTGCTTTAGGTATGTTTCGGTGTAACCGGAAGCAGCGGCAATTTCGTGATACTTCTGACCTTGCCAAGAGCCCTTAAGTATCACTACTTCAACGTCTCTCAGGTGAACCTTTTTTTTAGCGAAAACCGCTGCATCTAGAACTTTTAATGCTTCTTCAAATTCCATTAGCTTTCTCTGTTCGCGCCAGTTTTCTTAACTCACTCTTTCAGTATAACCTGACTTTTCCCGATCTTTCCTGAACTTTTCTGAACTTACCTGACTTTACCTGATTTTTTGATTAAATTCATCGCCAAAAAACTGCTTAACTTATCATTATCGACACTGACTCTCAGATCTAGGAAACTGTTGATATGGAAAGAAAGGTTTTGACCTCACAACATTAGTTCTGGCTGGGAAGACCATAAAGTTATGTCTATAGTGTTTATCCAAAATTTAAGCGGCAAAAACTATTCCGATTCTGCCACTCCTCTAATTAAGCTTTTCGGGAAATACACTCCCCATCAGGAGCATTCGCTCTGGCTGTTACAAATTGTTTCCGCCACTCTGTAACGATCTTGAGCGGGTTATCGCAATCTTT
>NZ_JACJUP010000971.1:0-2777 GCF_014748295.1 Planktothrix sp. FACHB-1355
TTCCGATCTGACTGACTTTCGCCCAAGCCATTTCTCAAATCGTAGATAAAAAGGTCGAGAGTAGGATAGATGATGTCGCTCATAATAATTTAAATTTAACACAGAAAATTTCAGATAGCGAAATTTGCGCCAGAATCTGGCAGTTTGCTATCTGAAATTTTCAATTTGTTATTATACCAAATCTGGGTCTGTTACCCCCTTTTTCAGTCTCAATGTTCTTCTCCAACTCCGCCGCTCTCCCACTCCATAAGCTCTCCCACTCTCCCACTCTTCCAAGGATAATGGGGATAATCGAAGCGGATTTGGTATTACCCGATGGTTTGCTTAAGGGATTGTTTCGCTTTGGCAAATAACGAGAGCGGTTGCTATATCTAGAACACGCGATCGCATTTTTCAAAAAATCTTTTAGACAAATGGAAACTTCAAGTCATTTCCGGATACTCAGTTGGTTGTTCCTTTTGGTGATTTAAGGTGCTATTTTTGCGACCGTATGTGAAATATAATACCAAACCAATTGCCATCCACGCAAGTAACCGCAACCAAGTATCGGTAGACAGAGCAACCATTTGCAAGCCAGATGTAATTACTCCTAAAATCGGCACTAAGGGAACCAGGGGTGTTTTGAAAGGTCTGGGCAAATCCGGTTGGCTGCGACGTAAAATTGGCACGGCAAGGGAGACAATTAAAAATGCGAATAAAACTGCCATCGAACTCAATTCTCCCAACAAATCGATCGGCAACAATCCGGCGCAGAGGGCGGCGAAAATTCCCGATATAATAGTTGCAATGTGGGGTGTTCTGAATTGGGGATGAACTGCTGCTAATAGAGGTGGTAGCAATCCATCTTTGGCTATGGCATAAAGAACTCTCGATTGTCCCAACTGCGATACTAAAATTACCGAACTCAAACCTGCGATCGCTCCGATTTTAATCGTTGGTGGCAACCAGGGCAATTCCTCTTTTATCGCATTTACACCCACAGCAATTGGATCGGGTACATTCAGTTGTTGATAAGGTACAATTCCTGTCAACACCAGGGACACTCCTACATAAAGGATAGTGCAAATGAGCAACGAACTCATAATTGCGATCGGCATATCTCTTTGCGGATTTCGCGCTTCTTGTGCTGCACTAGCAACTGCATCGAAACCCGTGTAAGCAAAAAAGACAACTCCTGTACCGCGCAAAATTCCACTCCATCCAAAGCTGCCGAATTCTCCTGTATTCGGCGGAATAAAAGGTGTCAAATTTAGGTTGTTGATGTGAGCGAATCCCAAAAAGATAAACAGTAAAATCACCGTAATTTTAATGATGACGATCGCATTATTAAATTTTGCCGTTTTGCGAATTCCTACAGTTAGCAATACCGTCATCAGCACCACAATAAACATCGCCGGTAAATTCAGCGGCGGATTGCAAAACTCTGGTGGAATTACAATTCCCACATCTTTTAGCAAGCTGACTAAATATCCCGACCAGCCTACTGCAACCGTAGAACTGCAAAAGATATATCCTAAAATTAAATCCCATCCAACTATCCACGCCACCACTTCGCCCAAAGTAGCATAAGCGTAAGTGTAAGCGCTGCCAGCAATGGGAATCATGGTAGCAAATTCCGCGTAGCACAGTGCCGAAAATGCACAGCCAACAGCTGCCATCATAAATGATATGACAACTCCTGGCCCAGCGTGATTGGCAGCTGCCTGTCCCGTCAGGACAAAAATTCCCGCACCGATAAGTATACCAATACCCAGTGCGATGAGATTGAATAAACCGAGCGATCGATCCAATCCATGACCGTTTTCAGCCGAAGCTTCTTCGACTAACCTGTCTACGGATTTTTTATTAAATAATTCATTTACCATTGGTCACTCGATTTTGGATTTTGGATGAGAGGATTTTGGACTTTGGATTGCCTGGGCCTTAAAAAAACGGGAGATCTAATTCTTCAAAATTTTTTTCACGAGTAGCTTAACATATATATATCCAAATTTTGCAGCAGAGTCAGAAATCGGGTTTCTTCAGACTTACGCAACTAGCACATTAATATATATATCTCCTCCAAAAGAATCTCACAGACAGGCAGGATGCCTATCGCACAAGAATTATTGGAGATATCTATTGTGTAGGGGCGATCGATCTGTGGGTTACCTCGATCGCGGCCAAAAGCGAATCACCAACCAAGTCAAGGCTCCTGCTAAAATTGTTATACCTAAGTTATAGACAAATGTGGTAGTAGGTTGTACCCAAGGTTCTGGAACGTGCAAAGAATTGCCGACAATGTGTGTAACGGCATCGTCAACGCCTTCCGGCGGCAAATCTCCAAATAAAGTTATAGCACCAAATCCTACACCTAAAATAGCGACAGCATTTTGAAAAATGCTATCCCGTTCTGCTTCGTCAACTTCCACACGACTGCGAAGTGTATTAATTGCACTATCTATTAAACTCAAACCCAGCTTTAAGTTGTCAGAATCTTTTGTGATTTGGAGAAGATATTTATTTTCAGCTAAAGCGCTAAATTCCTGCATGAATTCCAGTTCGCTATCTGCACCCGCTTTTTTGGCGATCGTTTCCAATCGTTTTTTATAATTGCCCAAATTTATATCAATAGCGTGGATTTGAAAGTCTAGATATGTTAGTTCTATAGAATAAGGATTTAACGTTTCCTGTACCAGCTCTAACTGGTAACTGATTTGTTTTAAATTTAATTCTCTTTTATTGCCTTTTCTATAAAATTTTATACTATTTTGTATAATTGCCAAGTATTTTCGCAG
>NZ_JACJUP010000972.1:0-2708 GCF_014748295.1 Planktothrix sp. FACHB-1355
ATTTTGCTCGATTTGTTCCAGATAAATTTTGGCTTCTGCGTTTTTGCCTTGCCGTTTTAAGAAACCGAAAATTAGGCGACTACCTGGGATTAAAAGTTCGGGGTCTTGTGCGATCGCAATTTCCATATGACGGATACCGACAGGATCTTTCTCTTCTATTAATATCTGTCCTAACTCGAAATTAGCGATCGAATGCTGGGGTTGTTGGGTGAGAACTTCTCGGTAGAGGGGTATAGCAGCTGCGTTTCCTTTAAATTCAGCAGTTAGTTGAGCGCGTTTCCTTTTTTGTTCGATAGTTAGGGATTGATTTTGAGCCAAATTTTCTAAATTTTGTAGATTTTGCGATCGCAGTTGCGCCTTTTCGTGTAGCTGTTTCCAAATTGGCGATATTTCATTTTGCCATTCCCTATCTAAGCGAGCGATATAATTTGGCAACGCTTCTCTCAGGAAATCTTCGGCGGCAGTTTTCTCCACAGATGCTGGTAAAGGTAACTGATATCCTTTGGGAAGATAACCAAATGCAGAAAGGCGATCGAACAAACAAGGATGGGTATCTTCGTTGTTGGTTTTTTGCGCTAGGGCGAGATCTAACCAAACAGCTGCATCTTCTGAAGATACATCATTTCGTAACTGCTGCACTAAGTTGGTAATCGTGGTGTCGGGAGGTGTCGAGAGATCGATCGCTTGTTTGAAAATATTTTGCCAAAAATACTTTCTCAAGTAATCGTCTTTTATGTCAAGATTAATTAGTGCTTGGGCAGCGTTATGGGTTCCAGCCAGTTCTGCGGCACAGCGATCGGCTTCGTATTCATGAGCGCGTGCCAAGACAAACGAATAAGCGCGGAAAAAAGGCGCATACCATTTAAAAAAACCACCAAATAATATAGATCCGCCTTGCCCATTTGCCTGCAATCCTTCTCCGAATTGATACCAAATATTGCGAAGTCGATATATCCAACCGGCAAAACGACTGTGATTGCCAGATAAATGTCCCAATTCGTGGGCAACAACGGCGCGAAACTCTGCTGGGGAAAGGGACTGCATTAATGGAAGTCCCAAAAACAAATAATTGCGATACCAACCGAAAAAGCCGAAACGGGGTACTTGCAGAACACCCGCGTTGAGTTGGTTATCCAAAATGATATGGTGAAATTGGGGAGCCTGTAGCGCGGTTGTCAGTTCGTCGATGACGGCAAATAGTTGGGGCAGTTCGCTGCGGGCGATTTCCACGCCTTTGGGTTTGGGGAAACTCAAGCTGAGCGATCGCGCCATCCCAACTGCGATTACAATACTGAACACCAGCGTTTTTGTCGCGATCCAAAATATCCCGCACAGCAATACAAAGACAAAGAAAATGTAGCCGTACCCAAGTGCAGCCAACAAACCGACCCGAAACTTGTAGTTAGTCGGGTTTTGACGAGCGTATTTCTGCAAACTTTGGATGAGGGCGTCGAATTGTTCTTCTGTCATTTAACTAAATGCCTACGATAGCTGATGATTAGCCAAGAAATTTGCTATCCATACTCATGTCTGTCTTAACGTAATGGCAAACGCTCAAACCAATATAATTGTAGGAACGCAACAAAAATTAAAATTGCTGTTCTATGGCAAGAATTGAAACCAGAACCGAACCGATGGTACTCAACATGGGGCCTCACCATCCCTCCATGCACGGAGTACTGCGGTTAATTGTCACCCTAGACGGTGAAGATGTGATAGATTGCGAGCCAGTCATTGGCTACCTGCATCGCGGCATGGAAAAAATTGCCGAGAACCGCACCAATGTCATGTACGTTCCCTACGTGAGTCGGTGGGACTACGCAGCAGGGATGTTCAACGAAGCTGTCACCGTCAACGCACCGGAAAAGTTAGCCGATATCCCAGTTCCCAAACGCGCTAGCTATATCCGCGTCATTATGCTGGAACTGAATCGGATTGCCAATCACTTGCTGTGGCTTGGCCCATTTTTGGCTGACGTTGGCGCTCAAACTCCGTTTTTCTACATCTTCCGGGAACGGGAAATGATTTACGACCTGTGGGAAGCTGCTACAGGTTATCGCTTGGTGAACAATAACTACTTCCGCATCGGCGGAGTCGCCGCAGATTTGCCCTACGGTTGGGTTGACAAGTGCGAAGACTTCTGCGATTATATGGTGCCCAAAGTTGACGAGTACGAACGCTTGATCACGGATAATCCGATTTTCCGGCGGCGGACGGAGGGTATCGGCACGATTAGTCGCGAAGAAGCGATTAACTGGGCGCTTTCTGGCCCAATGCTACGCGCTTCTGGGGTGAAGTGGGATTTGCGGAAAGTTGACCACTACGAGTGCTACGACGATTTCGACTGGGAAGTGCAGTGGGAAACTGCCGGTGATTGTTTCGCCCGTTATTTGGTGCGGATTCGCGAAATGCGCGAGTCGGTGAAGATTATTCGCCAAGCGATTAAGGGATTGCCTGGTGGGCCATACGAGAATTTGGAAGCCAAGCGGTTGGCAGAAGGGCCAAAATCTGAGTGGGGCGGTTTTGATTACCAGTACATCGCTAAGAAGATTGCCCCTACTTTCAAGATTCCCAAGGGCGAAATTTACGCTCGTGTGGAAAGCGGTAAAGGCGAGTTGGGAATTTATTTGATTGGCGATGATAATGTGTTCCCTTGGCGTTGGAAAATTCGTCCGGCGGATTTCAACAATCTGCAAGTTTTTCCGCAC
>NZ_JACJUP010000973.1:0-2738 GCF_014748295.1 Planktothrix sp. FACHB-1355
GGGGTTTTCTAAGTTAATTGTCGGTGGAACTCGATCGTTGGCAACTGCCATGACGGTTGCAACTGCTTCTATGCCGCCGGAACCGCCCAAAAGATGTCCTGTCATCGATTTGGTGGAGCTGATCGCCACTTTGTAGGCGTCTTCTCCCAAAGCTTTTTTAATTGCTGCCGTTTCGGTAACATCGTTGGCGGGTGTGCTGGTGCCGTGGGCGTTGATGTAGCTAACCCGGTCTGGAGTAAGACGGGCGTCTTTCAAACACAGCTGCATCGCTCTGGCGGCGCCTTCTCCACCCGGTACTGGGGCGGTCATGTGGTAGGCATCGCAGGTCATGCCGTAACCTACGATTTCAGCATAAATTTTAGCCCCGCGACTCAGGGCGTGTTCTAGTTCTTCCAACAAGAGAATACCGGCACCTTCGCCCATGACAAAGCCATCGCGATCGCGATCGAACGGACGAGATGCACGCCCCGGATCTTCATTGCGCTTCGATAACGCCCGCGCTGCCGCAAATCCTGCTAAGGATAGAGGTGTTACCGCTGCTTCCGTGCCGCCGCAAATCATGGCTTGGGCATAGCCCCGTTGGACGAGGCGAAAGGCATCGCCTATGGCATTGGAACCTGCGGCACAGGCGGTTACGGAACAGGAGTTTGGCCCCTTCGCGCCGATGTGAATCGCGGTTAACCCAGCCGCCATGTTGGCGATCATCATGGGAATCATGAAAGGGCTACAGCGATCTGGGCCGCGAGTTAAGTAAATCTCTTGTTGATCTTCGAGTACCTTGAGACCGCCGATACCTGTGCCGATGATCGCGCCTACCTGTTCTGCGTTCAGTTCGTTGATAACAAACTGAGCGTCTGCTAGAGCCTGCTTGCTGGCAGCTACTGCAAATTGGGCAAAGCGATCCATGCGCTTGGCATCCTTACGATCCAGGTAGTCGAGGGGATTAAATCCTTTCACCTCACCGGCAATGCGGCAATCATGCCGGGACGGATCGAACAAGGTTATCGGCCCTATGCCGTTACGTCCGCTTAACAATCCTTCCCAATACTCTGTTAAGGTATTGCCAATGGGTGTAATCGCGCCCAGACCGGTAATAACAACGCGCTTACCTTCAAAATCTGTCATGATTCAGCTATCAACTTGGGCTTCCACACCCAGAACGCAGAACAAAATACACAACCGAGAGATACTTTCTCCCTAATTTTTACTCAGCACTCAGCAGTCAGTACTCAACAGTAAATTTACGCCGATGCGGCTACTTTATCGTTGATGTAGTTTACCGCGTCTTGAACAGTCCGAATTTTTTCTGCATCTTCGTCGGGAATTTCGATATCGAACTCTTCTTCTAACGCCATCACCAATTCTACGGTGTCCAGGGAGTCAGCCCCCAGATCGTTGGCGAAATCGGCTTCTGGTTTGACGTCGCTTGCTTCAACGCTCAGCTGGTCTGCCACAATTTTTTGGACTTTCTCAAAAGTTTTATCGCTCATAGTCATCCCTTTTCGCAGTTGCCAGAACTTCCTCTGTCGGAAACACGGTTCTAAGCATTTCTTAATCTTATCTGAATATGGCGATCGCTCTATCACCACATTTGGCCAGTTTTCTGACTGACACTAAAAGCCGGAAAATGCCCAATTGGGCAGCCGATATGGGTATTACCCACCTCCCACATCCCACAAACAGGCGATGATAGAGAAAGAGTCCCCATTTGGCTCCCCGAAACCTTACCAATATACTTGACAAATGAAACTTAGATATGCTTATTTTCCCGGTTGTGTTGCCCAAGGTGCCTGCCGGGAACTATATCAATCTACCGCAGCCCTGACTCAAGCGCTGGACATCGAATTGATTGAGCTAAAAAAGGCTTCTTGCTGCGGTTCGGGCACTTTTAAAGAAGAATCTCGCTTGTTGGAAGATAGTGTTAATGCCCGCAATATTGCTTTGGCAGAAGAACTGAATCTACCCTTGCTCACTCATTGCAGTACGTGTCAGGGAGTGATCGGTCATGTAGATGAACGTCTCAAACAAGCCCAGCAAACAGACCCAGTTTATTTAGAACAGATTAATGGCTTACTCAAAAAAGAAGGTTGTTCTCCTTATCGGGGTAGCTCTGAAGTCAAGCATCTCCTCTGGGCTTTAGTGGGAGATTACGGTTTAGAAGAACTGCAAAAACGAGTTTCCCGAAAATTGAGCGGTCTGCGCTGTGCAGCGTTTTACGGATGTTACCTCCTCCGCGCTCAAAAGTCAATCCCTTTTGACGATCCGTACAAGCCAGAATCTATGGAAAATGTGTTTCGGGTAGTTGGGGCGACACCTATATATTACAGAGGGCGAACGCAGTGTTGCGGTTGGCCGCTTTCTAGCTATGCTACAGAGCAATCTTTTCAGATGGCGGGAACGCATATTCAAGAAGCAAAAGCCGCTGGTGCAGATTGTCTGGTAACGCCTTGTCCTTTGTGTCACTTGAATTTAGATTCGCGTCAACCAGAAGTAGAAAAGGTCATTGGACAAGAGTTAGGTTTACCGGTGCTGCATTTACCGCAGTTGGTCGCTTTGGCGTTGGGGATTGAGCCAGAAAAGCTCGGTTTGCAGAAGCATATTGTTTCTACCCGCCCGGTATTAGAAAAATTGGGATTGTAGGCCCACGATGCTGGGCGATCGTTATGGCAGCAGAGACTAATGGCCGTTTCAAGGGTCTTTAGTCTCTACTTATCTAGATTGTTGCAAAAATTTTAGCA
>NZ_JACJUP010000974.1:0-2771 GCF_014748295.1 Planktothrix sp. FACHB-1355
GCGCTAAAGATCCGGGCAACAAGAAACAATGAGTTATGAGTTATAAATTCAAAATTGAAAACTCATAACTCATTAATTTTCATCTATAACACCAATTCAGCTCTCCCAGAAACCGGGTTCCTTTGGGTTAAAGCAATGAAATATCGAGTTTCAATAGCTAAATAAACCCGGTTTCTCATCAGTTATCTTCAAGATTGAATGGAAAGTAAAGAACGACCTATTGGTGTAGATTTATTTGCCGGTGTTGGTGGCATGACCCTTGGCTTTGAACAAGCTGGGTTTGACGTGCTAGCTGCTGTGGAATTAGACCCGATTCATTGTATCACGCATCAGTACAATTTCCCCTTTTGGCGCGTTTTATGTCTGAATATTGCTAACACTAACGGTTCGGAGATTAGAAATATTTCCGGTATTGGCGATCGCGATATCGATGTTGTGTTTGGCGGTTCGCCTTGCCAAGGATTTTCTCTTATGGGAAAACGCGGTTTAGACGATCCGCGCAATGGGCTTATATTTCAATTTCAGCGTTTAGTTGTCGAACTAAATCCTAAGTTTTTTGTCTTCGAGAACGTCCCCGGTCTTACACTTGGCAAACATAAGGAATTTCTCCTAAATATCATCGCTTATTTTAAAGATAATGGCTATGAAGTACAAGAAAACTACCGAGTCCTCAATGCCGCTAATTACGGCGTGCCGCAGAATCGCTCCAGATTATTTCTCCTGGGATGTCGTCGAGGATTATCTTTGCCTAAGTACCCCGAATCGATTACAGCAATTAATAAACCAATATCCCATAAAAAGCAAAAAATATTATCCTCTCATCTTCCCATTGTGCCAACAGTTTGGGATGCCATACGAGACTTGCCAACAGTAGAAGATTATCCGGAATTACTCAAACAAGATTCAACCATAGCAGAATACGGCGAACCGAGCGATTATGCTCGTAAACTTCGCTATGGTGCAGATAGCGATTATGGTTACGATCGCGCATTCGACCCGCAAATTATTACCTCAAGTAGGCGGACAAATCACTCGCCGGAATCTATTGAGAGATTTAATAATACAGAACAAGGTAAAATAGAAAAAATCAGTCACTTTTATAAATTAGATCCAAACGGTATTTGTAACACTCTTAGAGCAGGAACAGCTAGCAATCTGGGCGCTTTTACTTCACCTCGACCGATTCATCCATTCCTGCCGAGATGTATCACCGTGCGAGAAGCGGCGCGACTGCATTCTTACCCGGATTGGTTCAGATTCCACGTAACAAAATGGCACGGTTTTCGACAAGTGGGAAATTCTGTTCCACCTCTATTAGCAAAAGCAATAGCAACAGAAATTATCCGCGCTTTGGATATCTCTCCAGTTAAACCAACAGGCGAAAAAAAGTTGTTGGAAAAGGCAGAATTGTTAAAGATTACAATGTCGGAAGCTGCTAAACATTGCGGTGTCGATCCGCACGTAATCGAACCGAGAAAAAGACGCGATCGCCATATTACTGAGATTCCCGAATCCGTCGTTTAGGCGAAGTTTGTGGAATTATATCTAATTTACTTATTTTTGTGATAAAAGTTAACAATAGGTCTCACAGAGGAACAGCGATGGCGGCACACTTGCCAGACATTGATATTGCGACCTTTATCGAACACTCACTGCTCAATCCAACGGCTACCCCAAATCAAGTGCGGCAGTGGTGCGAAGAAGCAGAGCGGTTTCATTTTGCGACGGTTTGCGTCTACCCTACCTACGTGCGGTTAGCAACCGAACTTCTGCACGGCAAGACACCAAAGGTATGTACGGTCATAGGTTTTCCTGCGGGCGCGACAACTTCGGCAGTGAAACTCTACGAAGCGCAAGAAGCCGTAGAAGATGGTGCCGCAGAGTTAGATGTAGTAATCAATCTGGGGTGGTTGAAAACTGGTAAAACTAGCGAAATACATCGTGAAATAGCCGAAATTTGTGAAGAAACCGGGAAACCCGTCAAAGCTATTTTAGAAACTGCCCTGCTGACAGATGCAGAAAAACGACTGGCAGCTGAAATATGTATGGATGCGGGCGTACAGTTTTTGAAGACTAGCACGGGTTGGTACGCAGGCGCAACAGTTGCAGACGTGAAATTGTTGAGAGAAATAACGAAAGGAGGTGTTGGTATTAAGGCATCGGGAGGTATTCGCACTCATACCCAGGCGATCGAATTAATTGTGGCCGGAGCCACCCGCTTAGGCACATCTGGCGGACCCGATTTGCTCCGTCAGCGCGATAACCTGGAGAAGGAGACAGGGGATGAGGGGAAAGTTAAATATTAAACATTAAACATTCCCTTTCTATGACCCAGTGCCCCATTTCCCCAATACCCCAAGTTATGAGTCGAGTATACAAAGCTACTGGTATTAATCTCAAAAGTATGCCCTTGGGCGAATCAGACCGGCTGCTGACGATATTGACGCGGGAGTTTGGTTTGATTAGGGCAGTAGCGCCCGGTTCTCGCAAGCACAACTCAAAACTGGGTGGAAGGAGTGCGTCGTTTGTGGTGAACGAGCTGCTGATTGCCAAAGGGCGATCGCTCGATAAAATTACCCAGGCAGAAACATTAGAATCTTACCCAGGTCTGAGTCAAGATTTGGCCAAACTTTCTGCCAGCCAATACTTGGCGGAAATAATACTGTGTTGCGCTTTAAGCGAACAACCTCAAGAAGAACTTTTTAGCTTGCTAAACACACATCTGGGGCGTTTAGAAAAGTTGCCCAGCACAACTTCAAAAAACTCATATA
>NZ_JACJUP010000975.1:0-2721 GCF_014748295.1 Planktothrix sp. FACHB-1355
CCACCGACGGGAACGCAAAGTCTGGCTTTAATTGTTGATGACCCCGATGCACCGATGGGAACTTTTGTCCATTGGGTTCTTTACGATTTACCGACTGAAATCACCAATTTACCAGAAGCAGTTCCCAACGACGCAACGCTGGCAAGTGGCGGTACTCAGGGTAAAAATGATTTTGGTAAACTCGGTTATGGTGGCCCTTGTCCGCCTAGCGGCACGCACCGTTACTTTTTCAAATTATACGCTTTAGACCGATATTTAGAATTAGCATCGGGTGCGACTAAAGAACAATTGGAAGCTGCAATGAACGGTCATATTCTGGCAGCAGCAGAACTAATCGGACGCTATTCGCGACAGCGTTAATTTTTTCTATTGCCAAATAACAAAAAAGCACCTTTTTTAAGGTGCTAAAAATAACTACGATCGCTTCCCATTTTTATTGATAAGTACGATTGTAATTGCGGGCTCCAATAGATGCACCGATCATCGACGCTACCAAACCCAGTAAAGAACCGAACACAAACGACCAACCCACTCTAGCCGCATTGCCAGCAATATCGCGTGCTTGCTGTGCGCTGACGTTGGGAGCCCTATTCGGTACGTTAATTCCTCCTTGTTGAGCTTGGTTAATTACTTCTCCCGCATTGGATGCCGCAATTCCAAAAGTACCTACTACACCATTTGCTAACAGCCAAGAGCCAATAATTAAAGCAGTTGCCCAGAGAATAGCACCATTGAGAAGAGCTGTATTGCGGTTCATCGGGCCGCTGGCACGCGATGTCACCCAACCGCCAACAAATAAACCTATTAACAAACTGATAATTGACCAAATTCCCACACCAAGACCAACATCATCTGCGTTGGATCTGGGTGCGCCAGAATTGGCAAGGCTGCTCAAACCGATCGCAGCACCCAAAGCACTCAAAATTAATTGAGTAGTTAAGGCAACTAAAAGACCGGAAATAATGGGGCCCCACCTAACGCGATCGTGATACTCAACAATACGATTTCCTACTACAGGATCTACTACATCTGCCGGTCGATTACCGTATGCCATATTTTATTTCCTCCTTTATTCCCCTCATCCCTTCCAGCTGAGTTATCTTATTGCTAATCACCCTTGAGCTTAATTTAGAGTCAAATTTATGTTTGATATATCTACCACTGGAAGGAATCGCACGCTCTATCAAAAGATGGAGATGCGATAAAAACCTGAAATTTTTGAATCTCAGGAGTAATAAATACTTAATTATTTAAGTATATACGTAAATTTTTAAACTTTTTCAAGTGTAGATGAATCAATATTTATTTATCGATAAAAGTATTTGTTAATTAGCTGAAGGCGATCGGCTGTTAAAACTTAACTCCTCTCAGCTAACCTTAGATGAATCGCCAAAAAGACTACTTCCTTATAGTTCTACGAACGCAGTTTTACGGCGGTGCCGATCGCAGTGATCAGCAGCAAGACACCGCTTTGGTCAACGTTAATTGTACCGGTGTCTACTTCAATACCGACGATCGCATTAGCTCCCAGACGCTGAGCTCGTTTTTCCAGTTCGGCTATAGCTTCCCGCTGTCCCTGCTCGAACACCCTCTCGTAGCTGCCGGTACGCCCACCGATGACATCGCGAATACTAGCGAAGAAATCGCGCAATACGTTAGTGCCATATACTACTTCAGCAGTCACAATACCCAAATAAGCCTGAATTTCGGCTCCCTGCACGACATCAGTTGTTGTGACAATCATTTTTTCTTGTCTTGGTTATAAATTTACACATTTAAGGTTATTATAATCAGCCAGTTCCCATATGGAATTCATCCCGATCCAATATCAAACCAATAGTAGCACTCTCGTAATGGCAGAAACACAAGGAAAATCTACCGTGCAAAAGCAAATTCTGTTCTTAACCAGTCTCCTGCTATTGGGAGGGATTGCGGTAAGTACGCCGTCAATTGCCCAAACTGATGAAGACTACGATCGCAGTCCTACGTATCAGCTTCCTGAAAACGACGAGCTGAAAAGACTCCTAGACGATGCGCGATCGTTAGTAGAAGATGGAAGATTTGGGCGTGCTTTAGCAATTTATCAACAAGCAGCTAGCTTAGATAGCAAAAATGCCCGTATTTATTCTGCGATTGGATATTTACAAGCACGTCAAGGCAATTACCAGGAAGCAGCTAATGCCTATAGACAGGCTGTAGCACTCCAAAGCAACAATGCAGAATTTCATTACGCTCTCGGATACGCCCTTGCTAGCGCCGGAGACAACCAGGGAGCCGCTGCTGCCTATCGACGGGTCACGCAAATCAATCGCAATCACCTCAAAGCTTACCTGGGATTGGGAGTGGTTCTGATGCGCCAGGGAGACTATCAGGGCGCGATGCGAACTTACGAACAAGCTATCCGTCTCGATCCTAAAAGTGTAGAAATTCGGGCTTCGATGGCGACTATACTGTTGCAACAGAAGCGCTATCAAGACGCTATTAACGTCCTACAGCGGGCTGTTACCCTAGAACCGAACAACAGCAATTTGCAGTTTAATTTAGCTACCGCCTATTTGGTACAAGGCAACCAAATAGGCGCACTGACTGCTTTGGAACGAGCAGCTAAACTGGAACCGCGCAATCCACAGATTCATCTGCAAATTGGCAGGATTCGACGCTCTCAAAAAAATCTGGAAGCCGCTTTAGCAGCTTATCAGCGGGCTGCGGATCTAGATTCCA
>NZ_JACJUP010000976.1:0-2768 GCF_014748295.1 Planktothrix sp. FACHB-1355
TTGACTGAAGGTAAACGGGGAGAATCACAAGAATTAGATAGTTTTCTGGACGAACAAAAAGAGCATCAAGCAAAATGGCAACACGAATTGAAGATTGCCAAAGAAGAAGCCGATCGCGCTTATGCTTTTATGCAGTTGTGCGATCGCCTCTCTCTGATCTTGTGCAAACGGGAATTGCCCGCAGGCGAACGTGCCTTAGAAATCGCCAAAGGGCCAGACGGCGAACGCTATGATGTTATGCAGCGTAGGGATAGCAATGTCACTGTCACACCTTGGCCTTTTGAAGATGAAGAGTTCCCTGTCCGCGTAGAAGCGTGCTATCTCACGCAAGTCAAATTTGATAGTAACTCGGAACTGACAGAAGCGCTTCAGCAGGCTCCGATTGAATTACTGGAGTGGCATTTCGCCAGATAAGGATTTTCTGTAGGTTGGGTTGAGAGAAGCGAAACCCAACTTTTGCCTTGGGTTACATATTGCACAATAAGACTTGAGAAACCGGGTTTCTTCACGAAAAATCTAGGCTTACCAGTTTAGCTATTGGCAAGAAACCCGGTTTCTGACGCTGGTGCAAGATCTGAGTTGGGTTTCGTACCTCAACCCAACCTACTAATCTGGCCCAGGCGCGATCGTTTTTTTCTTTATTTTTTATTCTTATATATAAAAATAAAAGGCTGAAACCATTGCCAATAATCAATCCAGACTTAAATAGTCGGGATTGATTGGGAAATCACAACTTTCCTGATACACTGCATAGCCGTGCCAAAATTACGCTACTAACCTATGAAAACACTACCCTCGCTTCACATTGGTAAACACATTGCCCGCTATCCCATCATTCAGGGTGCGATGGCGGTGCGAGTTTCTGGGGCAAATCTAGCTGGAGCAGTCGCCAACGCAGGTGGCATCGGTATTGTGGCCACAGTTGGCTTGGGGCTAAACTCACCCTACTTCATGCCAGATTTGCACCGCAAAAGAGTAAAATTTTCTCTTGCCAATTGCTTAGCGCTCATCAATGAATTGCAGAAAGCTCGCACTATCAGTCCGCACGGAGTAATTGGGGTCAACGTCCTGGTGGCAGTGCGGAACTACGCAAACTTAGTGCGTACAGCAGTAGAGAACGGTGCTAATTTGATAACTACTGCGGCGGGATTGCCCCTGGATCTACCGGAATACACGGCCAACTACCCAGATACAGCACTGGTGCCGACGGTATCAACAGTTGCTGCGGCCAGGACACTCTGCCAAACATGGGAAAGTAAGTACGATCGCTTGCCCGATGCCTTTATAGTTCAGTGTTCTAAAACTATAGGCGGACACTTGGCAGGCAAATCTCAAGATGTGGAAAAACCCGCGTATAAAATTGAACAACTAATTCCCGAATTGGCGGATTACTTGCGTAGAGAATTGGGCGCTGCTATTCCGATTATTGCCGCCGGCGGCATTTGGGACAAAGCTGATATTGATGCTATGCTCGCACTCGGCGCTAACGGGGTGCAGATCGGAACTCGCTTCATCACCACCCACGAATGCGATGCCGATATTCGTTATAAAGAATTCCATCTCAATGCCAATCCAGACGACGTGGCGATCGTACCCAGTCCTTTGGGAGTACCGGGACGCGCTATTCGCAACAAGTTTGCCTCTGATGCGATCGCCCAATCTCCAAATATAGAACGGCGGTGCATTGCTAACTGCTTGCAAAGCTGTCTGTGTCGCGATCGCCAAGAAACTTACTGCATTATCCAAGCACTCGATCGCGCTGCGAGAGGCGATGTTGAAAACGGCCTCATCTTTTCTAGCGCCAACGCGGGACGAGCAAAGCGAATTATGTCAGTTACCGAAGTCATGGCAGAATTAACTCAGCCTGCCTGTGCGATCGCTCCTATTCCCGTTTTCAACTGATACAAATCACAAACATAAAAAAAATATGAATGCTGAGGAATTTTTGCAAAAATATGCAGCCGCAGAACGGGAATTTCCCCACATAGACTTGTCTGCCGTTTCTTTGCGCGGCGCAGATTTACTCAAAGTTAATTTTACTGGCGCAAACTTGAGTCAATCTGACTTGCGCGAAGTAAGGTTAGGACGCTCTAATTTAAGTAAAGCTAACCTCAGCCGAGCTAATCTCAGTGAAAGCATTCTTTGGGGAGCGGACTTAAGCGAAGCAAACTTCCAGCTAGCTCAGCTGCGGGAAGCAGATTTGAGCGGAGCCAAGATGATTAAAACTGATTTGTCAGCCGCAATATTAGTTAAAGCTTGTCTGAATGGAGCTAATTTAAGCGAAGCTAATCTTGGCAATGCGATTTTATTTGAAGCAGACTTTCGCCCTACTTCCGACCAACGCACAGACTTGGGAAATGCCGTTTTCAAAGGTGCCGACCTCAGCTATGCTAACCTCAGCGGTGTAATGCTGGGTCGCGCCAATCTGGATGGAGCCAAACTCTGTAGAGCTATCTTAAGAGTTTGGGGAACTACTCAGTTTTACCATACAGATTTGAGCGAAGCCAGTTTGCAAGGCGCAGACCTCAGTTATGCGGATTTGACGGGAGTGTTGTTACAAAAAGCCGATCTGCGCGGCGCAGATTTGACGAAAACAATTTTGACTGATGCTAAGTTGCAAGGTGCAATTATGCCTGACGGCACAATTTATAGCTAAGTAGCTATGAATTCTACATACATCAAAAAGCTCTTTTTGGCAAGTTCCTTAACGGCTATTTAACTTAAAGTAAAGAAATGTTAAAAATTATATAACTAATAAGCTATTAAAG
>NZ_JACJUP010000977.1:0-2763 GCF_014748295.1 Planktothrix sp. FACHB-1355
TTCCCTGTCTTCCCACCGCAAAGCCTCGGATCGATAGCGCCACTCCCAGTTACCTTCACCAACTCCAGGCTTGTTCATCCGCGCCTCGCTGCCCAATCCTAAAATATCCTGAAGGGGAATAATTGCTTGATTTGCCACAGAGTTGAAAACTACGCGGATCAAATCCCAATGAATCCCCTTATCGCTGGTAGAGCCCAAATACTTGAGGATGTTATTCTTTTCTTCTTCGGACAAGTGATGGAACCAACCTAATGAGGTGTCGTTGTCGTGAGTACCCGTGTAAGCTACGCAGTTGCGATCGTAATTAAATGGTAAATAGGGATTGTCTGTGCCAGAACCAAAAGCAAACTGCAAAATCTTCATCCCCGGAAACTCAAATTTGTCTCGCAGCGCCTCTACCTCCGGTGTAATCACACCTAAATCTTCTGCAACGATCGGTAATCGGCCCAGTTTTTCCCTCACTAATTCAAACAAAGCTGCCCCAGGCGCTTCTACCCACTCACCGTTGATGGCAGTTTCTTCACCTTTCTCCACCGCCCAAAAAGACTCAAATCCACGGAAGTGGTCAATGCGGATTATATCTACATAATCTAGCATTGACTGAAAGCGCTGCACCCACCAATGAAAGTTATCTTTCTGTAATTTCTCCCAGTGATAAACTGGGTTGCCCCACAATTGACCGGTTTCGCTGAAGTAATCTGGCGGGACACCTGCCATCAATGCCGGTTCGCCCGTTTCTTCATCCAAGTAAAAATTCTCCGGATGCGCCCAAACATCGGCGCTGTTATGAGCTACATAAATAGGAATATCGCCAATAATTTCAATGCCCCGCATATTGGCATAACGCTTCAGTTCCGACCACTGGCGGAAAAATTCGTATTGAACGTATTTATGGAAAATAATCTCGGCATTTAGCTGCCGACCTAACCGATCCATAGTAGCTAAATCGCGCTTGGCCAGTTCCGGTTCCCACGTATGCCAGCTCGCACCTTCGTGAGTATCCAGAAAAGTCATGAATAAAGCATAATTATCCAGCCAATAAGCTTTGCTGTGGCAGAATGCCGCAAATTCTTTTTGGTGAAACTCCGACACCCTAGTTTTAAAGTTCTCGCAGGCTTTTCGGAGTAGAGGCATTTTGGTTTTGATTACCTGCTCGTAATCTACCTTATCAGCCGGAAACTCCGGTAAACCCCAAAAATCTTCTTCACTTAACATTCCTTCGTCTCGCAGCTTTTCCGGGCTGATCAGCAGGGGGTTGCCGGCCAACGCGGAAAAACACATATAAGGGGAATTACCGTAACCCGTTGGCCCTAAAGGCAATATCTGCCAATACCGTTGTTTGCTATCTGCCAAAAAATCCACAAAACGATAGGCTTCCATGCCCAAATCGCCAATACCGAAGCGACTGGGAAGAGAGGTAGGGTGTAACAAAATGCCACTGGATCTGGGAAACGGCATAAATAACCTGAAAAAGAAATGGCAAACGATCCGAGATTATCATGTAGGAGCTCTGAAACACGGTTTCACAGAGGCTTTTCCTCTGGAACTTTGGTAGGAGGTGGGATTTGTCAGCGATCGATCGCTATGCTGAAAGCGATCGACGGGCTACAATACCCTCACCAAACGTAAATTTGAGACTTTTTGGCGCGTGACTTACCGTAATCCTACTCCTACAGTCGATATCATCATTGAGTTAATCGATCGCCCGCATCGACCGATAGTGCTAATTGAACGCCAAAATCCACCCCTCGGTTGGGCTATTCCTGGTGGTTTTGTCGATTATGGCGAAACGGCTGAAACGGCGGCACGGCGCGAAGCAGAGGAAGAAACGGGTTTGCAGGTGGAGCTGATCGAGCAATTCCACGTTTATTCTGACCCGCATCGCGACCCGCGTCAGCATACGATGAGCGTTGTGTTTATCGCGACGGCTACGGGTACGCCGAATGCGGGCGATGATGCCAAGGGTATGGATATTTTTGAATCTTGGCGAATTCCTTCTAATTTATGTTTCGATCACGATAAGATTTTGCAGGATTATTGGCGTTATCGACATTATGGAATTCGTCCTCGTTTGTTTTAAACGCAAAGGTTCGCACTAGCCGCGTCAGCGGCTTCCCGCAGGGTAGGTTTTCCCAAAGTACGCAAAGTTTAAGTTTTTCTCTGCGTTACTTTGCGTTTCCCTTAGTGTCCTTTGGGTTATAAAAAAGGCTCTGGTGGCGGTAAACTAATAAAAGAGCTAAAACAAGGTTAATTATGGACGCTGAAGAACTTCTAGAAAAATACGCCGAAGACGAACGAAATTTTCAGAAGGTAAAGCTAAATGGGGTAGAACTCAAAGGAGCAGACCTGAGTGAAATAGATTTATCTTATGCTGATTTAACTGGAGCGGACTTGAGCGAGGCAAACCTGAGTAAGGCGAAACTTATAAGTACAAGCCTTAGTAGAGCATCCCTAACGGGCGCTAATTTAAGTGGGGTTGAGATTAATTCAACAAACCTAAGTTTAGCTAACCTCAGAGATGCTGATTTGAGTGGAGCAAACCTGAGTAGTTGCAATTTAAGTAACGCTAACCTAGATAGAGCAAATCTGACTGGGGCAAACTTATCTGGTGCAAACTTAACTCGAGCTGCTCTAAGTGAAGCGAAAATAACTGGTGCGAACCTATACGGTGCTAATCTAACTGGAGCAGACTTGACTGGAGCAGACTTAAGTCGATCTAATCTTAGCGCTGCGAACTTTCAAGATGTTAATTTACAAGGAGCA
>NZ_JACJUP010000978.1:0-2763 GCF_014748295.1 Planktothrix sp. FACHB-1355
AAAAGAACAAGCAAATTTAAATAAGCTTTTGAACACCCCTAGAAAAGAAGAAGTAGAATTAGCCGAAAAAGAAATTGACGTTGCCAAACAACAAGTGGAAGTATCTAAGCAAGAAATCGAAGTGGCTCGCCAAGAAGTGGAAGTCGCTAAAAAGCAGCTCGATTCTGCGAAATCGAGGTTTGAGTTCAGTTCCCGCGAGGCTGACCGCTACAAATTTTTAGCCAAACAAGGCGCTGTTTCTACGCAAGCATTTGAAGATAAGCAAAAGCTGGCTGATGCGGATAGCGTGAAAGTGGAAGAAAGCTTGAAAAATTTGTTGGTTAAGGAAAATGAGGTACAGTCAAAACGAAGCACGCTAACTACCAGAGAAACAAGTGTACAAGAGAAAGAAACTAACTTAAAATTAGTGTTGAGTGGCGCTCATCCAGATGATATTGCCGCAGCTCGCAAACAGGTTGAAGCTGCTCGTGCTGAGCTTAAACGATTGGAACAACAGTTAAAATACAATAAAGATCAACTTCAGCGCACGCAATTGTTAATGCCTATAGATGGTTATTTAGTCACTCCCTATCTCGACCAAAAGGTGGGCAGTTATTTAGATCGAGGCGATACATTTGCAGTCAGTGAGGACGATCGCCACATTCGCGGTGAGGTGAAAGTTCCGGAGTATAATGCAGGTGAATTCGTTGTGGGTGCAGAGGTGGAAGTCAAACTTGCTGCATATCCGGATGTATCTTTTATGGGAAAAGTAGTTTCGATCGAGCCTACTGCTGCTAGCGAGTCGAGTTCTGCGACTACTACTGGCGAACATACTTCTAGTTCGACAGAACGAATTATTAGAGTGATTGTAGACCTTCCCAATGTAGACAAAACCCTGAAAGCCGGACTGACTGGTTATGCAAAAATTCAAGGTAGCGATAAACCAGTAATTGTAGCATTTACTCGTCCCATTGTCCGCTACATACAACTGGAAGTTTGGTCTTGGTTACCTTGATTATATTTAGACCTCGCTAGATTAATCAATTTTAACCGATATTGGCATAAGTTAAAAAAGCAAAAGATAAGTCAGCAGCACGTAAATTGGCATTACTTAGATTGGCATCTCTCAGCTTGGTACGTGAGAGGTCTGCATCAGATAAGTTAACATGATGAAGGTTTGCACTTTCCAAGTTAGCTTTGCTCAAGTTTATACGTAAAAGATTGGCATAATATAAATTAGTTTTACTCAAGTTAGCACCTGAAAGGTTAGCATCCACTAAGTTAGCCTCTCTCAGATTAATACCTTCTAGATTGGCATTCTGTAAGTCAGCCTCTCTCAAGTCAGCTTTAGAAAAATCTCTTTCTCCTGTGGCATAACGAGTGATTAGTTCAGCAGCATCCATATATACTTTTTTGGTAAAATCACAGCTAACGAAATTATCCCAAAAATTTGTCAGGTGCTGTCGTAAAGCTAATTATGCAGCGTGTAAAGTTTTGTTACATAAATAAACTGTTTGAAATGGCGATCGCATATAAAAAGATGCACGGCGAGGCAAAACCTGAGCATCCATTGCAACCGCTAAAATAAGGCTTGAGTCCTTGTTGCCGTGACGCTTACCATGACCGCACACACTCCCGTACAATTCCTAGACGCCTTTGATGTTATCGTTGTCGGTGCAGGTCACTCCGGCTGCGAAGCCGCACTTGCTACCGCACGACTCGGTTGTCGCACTCTGCTGCTAACGCTGAATCTGGATAAAATTGCTTGGCAACCGTGCAATCCCGCAGTAGGTGGCCCTGCGAAGTCGCAATTGACACATGAGGTAGATGCACTCGGCGGCGAAATCGGTAAAATGGCCGATCGCACTTATCTGCAAAAGCGCGTGTTAAACTCCTCCAGAGGGCCGGCAGTTTGGGCTTTACGCGCACAAACTGACAAGCGGGAATATGCGGCGATGATGAAACGGATTGTCGAAAATCAGGAAAATCTGACAGTCCGCGAAGGTATGGTGACGGATTTGGTACTCGGTAAAAATGACGAGATTATCGGTGTCGAAACATACTTCGGCGTGGCGTTTCAGTGCAAATCCGTAATTCTAACTACCGGTACATTCCTGGGTGGTAAGATTTGGGTGGGTAACAAATCGATGGCGGCGGGACGTGCGGGGGAATTTGCTGCTGTTGGTTTGACGGAAACATTAAATAGATTGGGTTTTGAAACGGGACGTTTAAAGACGGGAACTCCGGCGCGAGTTGATAAGCGATCGGTCGATTACAGTAAAATGGAATCGCAACCGGGTGATGCAGAGGTGCGCTGGTTCAGCTTTGACCCGGAAGTTTGGGTGGAACGGGAACAAATGCCGTGTCACATGACCCGCACCACCGCAGAAACTCATCGCTTAATTAGAGAAAATCTGCACCTGTCTCCCGTTTACGGTGGTTGGGTGGATGCGAAAGGGCCGCGTTATTGTCCTAGCATTGAAGATAAAATTGTCCGATTCGCCGATAAGGAAAGTCACCAAATCTTTATCGAACCGGAAGGTCGCGATATCCCAGAATTGTATATCCAAGGTTTCTCCACTGGTTTGCCGGAGAATTTGCAATTGCAGATGTTGCGGAGTCTCCCAGGTTTGGAAAATTGCACGATGCTGCGTCCGGCTTACGCGGTTGAGTATGATTATTTACCTGCAACTCAGTGTTTTCCCACACTGATGACTAAGAAAATAGAGGGTTTGTTCTGCGCTGGACAAATTAACGGTACTACTGGATACGAAGAAGCAGCAG
>NZ_JACJUP010000979.1:0-2760 GCF_014748295.1 Planktothrix sp. FACHB-1355
AATGCAATACATATTGTTTGAGCGGGAAGGGAGTAATTCTGCCCACCTACTTATTCCGTATAATTAGAGATAAGATTACTCAATAAAAAGAGGCAATCGAATGATGAATTGGGTAGCATTGTTCGCGCTTTGAACAGCGATCGTCCCACGCATTTGCTCAACTAGCTTTTTTACCAGTGCCAGTCCCAAGCCAGTGCCACTGTGCTTCCAAGGGTCTTTGTTAGGAATACGGTAGAACTTATCAAAAACACGAGGCAGTTCTTCGGGAGCAATTTCGACACCCGTATTCACGATATTTAAATAGAAATGGTCGGTTTTTGTATAAGCATAAATAGAGATCGTCTCACGGGGGGGGGTATATTTGCAGGCATTATTGAGTAGTTCGGTGACGATCCGGCTGAAGCTATGCAAGTCAACAGTCAGGATAGGAAAATCGGGAGCGATTTCAACTTGTAGTGTTTGCTGTTGGTTTCGGGCTCTAATTTCAAAACTTTCGATCGCATGAGGCAACCAGTCTCGCAAATCGATCGGAGTAGGTTGACTGGCGTAAACACCCGCTTCGATGTGCTGAAGACTGAGCAGATCTTCGATTAAGTTTAGTTCCCGCTCAGATTCTTCCTGCAAAACCTTGAGATAATGGATCGCTTTGTTATTTTGTTCTTTAAAATCACAAATTTCCCGAACGAAAGTTTCCTCCTGATTAGTTAGCGTTATCAATAAGTTAGTGACCATTTGGATACTAGAGATTGGGGTACGCAGTTCGTGGGAGATAGTGTTGAGAAAATCGTCTTTGAGTTGATTGAGTCGTTGGAGTTCCTTGACCTGAGCTTGAGCAGCTTCATACAATTGAGCTTGACGGAGAGCGATCGCACACTGGTTAGCAACTTGTTGCACCAAATTAATTTCCATCTCGCTAAAGCTAGAACCGATCGCTTTGAATACCCAAAGATGGCCAATAATTCCAGCTTGTTGCAATTGCCCATCAACTATCGGACAGACGAAAATTGCTGAATGATAGGGAATGGGGCTAACTTGCATCTGACAAAACGCAAAACAATATCCCTGCTGCAATTGAGCGTATATCTCAGGTGCATGTTCGAGCTGGATTTGTTGTCCTTGAGTCGCGGGTAGCCCAGGTTGCACATACTGATAGTGAATTGTCGAGGTGAGGCGATCTGGACTGTAGAGGGCAGCATCGCAAGCTTTTGCTTCGATCGCGGTGGCTAATTCTTTGACTGCAATTTGCAGAATTTGATGGGAATCTAACGAGTCGCGTACTTTATCGGAAATGCGTTTGAGAGTAGCTTCAAAGGCGAGGGATTGCTGTAATTGTAAAGTACGAATATGCACTTGCCGTTCCAAAGTGCTGTTAAAATTTTGGATTTCCTGATATAGTTCTGCCTGTTGAATACCGATCGCAATCTGCCCTGCCAGTTGGGAAAGCAAACTCACTTCCGAACGCAGCCATACTCTGGGGGCAGAGCAATGGTGAATAATCAGCAATCCCCAGAGGTTTTCATTAGCCAGAATCGGTACAACTAACTTGGCTCGAACTGCCCATTGTTCGACAAATTTAACTAAACAAGGGGTAATATCAGCATTTTTGGCATAGATATCATTAATGATACAAATCCTGCCGTGTTTGTAAAGTTCGTGATAAGTGGAGGGAAATACTTCTTGTGGAAAATCCATTCCCAAAATAGCTGGGAACCCGGATACAACTGCTTCGTCAACCACTTTTCCCGTGTGATTCTCAAACAATTGATAAATTAAAACGCGCTCGGCTCGCAGCAACTGTTGAATGGCAGAAACCGTTGTACTGAAAACAACTTCTTTATCGAGAGATTGCCGAATTCGTTGAATAATTGTGCCCATTAACCGTTCTTGTTCGGCCTGAAATTGCAGCATTGCTCCGGTTTGCTGTAGCTGTTGATTCTGCTCTAATAATTGCTGCTGCTGCTGCCGAATCGTGAGTTGATGTCCGATCCGAACCAGTACTTCCTCGGTTTGAAAGGGTTTGGTAATATAATCTGCTGCACCAGCGGCAAAGGCTTTGACCTTATCGCTGGCATCATTCAACGCACTCAAGAAAATCACGGGGATATCGCGAGTGGCGGGATTGGCTTTCAGAATCGAACAAACCTGATAGCCATCCATTTGTGGCATCCGGATATCCAGCAAGATCAGATCGGGAGTATTGGCCTGAATCGCAGCCAAGGCGACTTCTCCACTGATAGCTTGTCTCACCTTGTACATTTCATCCCGCAAAATGCTAGACAAGATTCGCAAATTGTCCGGCTGGTCATCCACGATCAGAATATTGATTTTGCTGTTTGTTTTTTTAGGAACTGCAATTGCAGACATAACGATACTGCTACGTAGAACTTATACATTGCCGGACATAATTGGACAACGCTGTCTACTTCCTGTTTCTACCAAGGGTGTCGGCACGCAACTTGTCCACAGGCGTTTAGTTCAGGTTTAGCCAACCTTACTTTGTTGGGCGGCGCATTTTCCAAATTGATTGAGGCATTGGCATCCCGATCTTGGATGTGGTTACATTCCCTGCAATGAAACACTCTATCTGATAATTTCATTGGCTGAACGTGACCGCATTTTGAACAGGTTTTGGATGATGGGAACCATCTATCAACTAATTCTACTTTTGTCCCGTAATGCGCTTGCTTATAAACTAATTGGCGACGTACTTCATAAAAGCAATTGTCGCTTATCGCACTAGCTAGTTTGTGGTTGGCCATC
>NZ_JACJUP010000098.1:0-10606 GCF_014748295.1 Planktothrix sp. FACHB-1355
GATTCCGCAAGGTTGTAGAGCAACTGGAAGGGGAAACAGATCTGGATTTTTTGTTACTGGTTTAGGTGGAGTACCGCCTAGCCCTAACGATGTCCTAAATAGGGACGCTTTTTGGGATGATTTGCGACATTTACAAGCGGTAAATCGTCCTATTTCCGCCCAAGTTCCGCAACAGAAAAAAGCTGATTCTGTGCCAATGGTGGAAGCTTCTGGGTGGCTAATTAATGATAATGGCGAGGTGGTTTTAGTAGCCCAATTGCCTAATTCAAAGCCAGATATTTCTTGGCTAAGTGCTAATAACTGTGTAGCAAATCCTAATCAATAAAATCTATAGATATAAAGAACATGATACCTTTCACTAAGCGCATTTTAAAGTTATTTCTTTTAATAGCATTGGGCTTGATTTCAGCTATTGCTATGCAATTTTTTCCAATGGCGATCGCTCAACCACCTACTGCCCAAAGTTCTATTACAAATAACGCCCAAGTTGCCCCTGAAGATTGGCTCCAACGAGGTAGAGAAACCTATCAGAATGGTCTGTATGCTAAAGCAGCTGAATATTGGCTAAATGCTGCCAATTTATATCAAAGAGATAAATTAAACTTAGCTTTGGTTTGGAACTACTTATCCTTAGCTTATCAGCAATTAAATCGCTTCGATGAGGCGAAAAATGCAATTTCTACCAGTCTTGACTTACTGGCTGCAAATCAAAATACAGATACCACTGCACAAAGACAACAAATACTAGCGCGATCGCTCACCACTTCAGCGCGTTTGGAATTGGCTAACGGACAAGCAGAAAATGCCTTAGATAGCCTTAAACAAGCCGAAGCTATTTATAAACAAATTGGTGATATGCCTGGAGTTATAGGTAGCCAAATTAATCAAGCTCAAGCCTTGCAAGCATTAGGACGTTATCGACGAGCATTGCAGACATTAAACCAAGTAGAAGAAACCCTAAAAAAGCCAGAAACTTTTAATACGCAATTAGATCCTTTAATTAAAGCTACTAAATTATACAGTTTAGGAAATACCCTGCAAGTGGTTGGCGATTTAGAACATTCTTGGTGTGTTTTCCAAGATAGCTTGGCGGTAGCTGAACAGTTGCAGAATTCTCAACTTATCGGTGATATTTATCTCAGTTTGGGCAATACAGCACGCGCTTTCGGTAGGAGAGTGGAAGACCTACAAGGGCTAAATAGCCAACAAAAACTGCCTTTAACGATACCGAAAAATTGTCAAAAGCCACCCCAAGAAGATACCGCTTTAGGTTTTTATAAACAGGCGGGAGAATGGTATGAGAAAGTAGCTGAAACAGAATCTTTTTCCGACTCAACACGATTACAAGCACAACTAAATTATTTAAATATTTTGGTGAGTGTATTGTCAACTGAGGCATGGAAAGATAGTTGGCCCAATTATTTAGCGGAAGTCGATAAATTATGGCCAAATATTTATGATAGAATTAATAGTTTACCTCCTAGTCGTCAAGAAGTGTATGCAAAAATTAACTTAACTAAAAATTTAATTTTACTCAATAAAAAATCTAGTTTTAATCAACCTTGGTCGATAATTGACCAGTTATTACAACAAGCGATCGCACACGCTAAAAATTTGGAAGATCCTAAAGCACAAACATACGCTCTTGGTACTTATGGGTGGCTATACGAAGAACAAAAAAACTATGGAGAAGCTCAGAAATTTACCGAACAAGCTTTAAGTTTAGCCAATGAAATTCAAGCACCGAATATTAAGTATCAGTGGGAGTGGCAGTTGGGGCGAATATATGCAGCGCAGGAAAATTTAAAGGATGCGATCGCTGCTTATGAAAAAGCACTTGAAACTATAAATGTGGTACGTAAAGGTTTGGTAGGTATCCCATTAGACTTGGCTGGAATCAACTCAGATATTCAATTTTATTTTCGGGATAATGTCGAACCTATTTATCGGGAAGCAGTTGACTTAGTGTTGCGCTCTGAAAATCCCGATTTAGAAAAAGTCCGTCAATTAATTGACAATCTGCAAGTAGCTGAATTGGAAAACTATCTCCAATGCTCTTTGCAAAACGCCAATTTTTTGGAAATCGAACAAATTCCTCACACCACTGAAGTAGTAGTTATTTATCCTATTCTTCTCAACGATCGAATTGAAGTTATTTTTTCTTTACCGAGTGGAGCATCAACTAATCGCTTCTTACATCGCTATACATCTGTTGATACGCCAAAAACTAAAGTAGAACAAACTCTTAAAGAACTACGGCGGCAACTAGAGTTAGAATTTCCTGACAGCAAAGCTAGGAAATTATCCCAACAAGTATATGACTGGATAATTCGTCCAGCCGAAAAAGATTCACTTCTAGAGCCAACCAAAAATCAAACTTTAGTTTTTGTTCTGGATGGGCTATTGCGAAATATACCAATGGCAGCACTGTACGATGGAAAAGACTACTTGATAGAGAAATTGTCGAGGATCACGGAATTTGACCTCGATCTCAGGATAAGTGACCGTCAGAGAAACGAGCCGTAAGTAAGGCAGAGAAAGGATTCTAGCCATGTAGTATGGGATAGAAGTGGCATCTCACGCTATTTGACCGCTGTGGCGTATCACGATATTTGACCGCAATGGATGTAAAATGCGTGCAAGTGTAGGTAAAGAGGGTTGCTGATGGAGAATCCTAGCCCGCCGAATGGGGATCGAGCAGATGAGGAGATGAGCTCACGACTAAGGTTGAAGCTGCCCAATGCACAAGCACAAGAAGAATGCTTGCCGTTGTTAGATGTCTCGCCGATTGAGCAGCGCCGGATAGAGGTAATTCAGCAATTATTGGCAGCGCAAGGCACAGAACATTATGGAACGGTGCAACGCAAGGCAGCTTGCACATTAGGAATCAGCGTGCGGAGTTTACGACGGCTGATGCGATCGTGGCAAGAAGACGGGCTTTGCGGTTTGTGCCGAAAGACGCGCTCGGATCGGGGCGTGCAGAAAATCAGTTCTCAATGGCAAGAGTTTATTATCAGAACATATCGCCAAGGCAATCAAGGCAGTCGGCAGCTCACTCCCGCGCAGGTGGCCGTGAGAGTAAAAGCGCGGGCGCAGGAATTGGGGGTAGAAGACTATCCGAGCCGCGCTACGGTGTATCGGGTGCTTCAGCCATATTTGGAGAAACAGCAGCAAAAGCGCTCGCTAGGGTGGAAAGGGTCGCGACTAATCGTCAAGACCAGAGAAGGAATAGAAATAGCAGTCGAATACAGCAATCAAGTGTGGCAGGCAGACCATACAAAAGTAGATGTACTGGTAGTAGACAGCAGTGGAGAAATCTTAGGAAGACCGTGGCTAACCACAGTAATTGATGCCTACTCCCGTTGCATCATGGGAATACACTTAGGCATAGAAGCACCCAGCGCCCAAATAGTCACCCTAGCCTTACGCCATGCCATATTGCCCAAACAGTACAGCAGTGGCTACGAACTAAACCAACAATGGGGTACATATGGATTGCCAAAATACCTCTACACCGATAGCGGCAAAGACTTCCAATCTCAGCATATCGAGCAAGTAGCAACCGAACTAGGCATCGTCTGCTGTCGAAGGCGACGACCATCAGATGGAGGCATCGTCGAAAGACCATTTGGGACATTCAACAGCGAGCTATTCTCAACATTGCCGGGATACACGGGTTCCAACATCAAAAATAGACCCAAACAAGCCGAAAAAGAAGCCTGTTTGACACTGATACAGCTAGAAAAATTACTCGTGCGATACATAGTCGATCGTTACAACCAAAGCATCGACGCACGTATGGGCGGACAAACCAGGCTCGGACGTTGGGAAAGCGGGTGTATTGCACAACTGCCACTATTGGGAGAAAGAGAACTCGACATTTGTCTGATGCGACGAGCGCGGCGCACCGTATATCGAAGTGGTTACATCCAATTCGCCAACTTAATCTACCAAGGAGAACATTTAGCTTCCTACGCAGGAGAATCAGTAGTAGTGCGGTATAATCCGCGAGATATAACTACCGTATTGATTTATCAACAACAGGGAGCCAAAGACGTGTTTTTAACTCGTGCCCACGCCCAAGGCTTAGAAACAGAAACATTATCCCTAGCAGAAGCCAGTGCCATCAGTGCCAGACAGCGAAAAGCAGGGCAAGCCGTCACCAACCAATCGCTACTTCTAGAAGTACGCGCTAGAGACATAGCGCTAGATAGCATTCAAGCCCAGAAAAAGAGACAGCAACAACGCTCTCCCATCGAGAAGACACCAAAAGCTCAAGCCACAGAACCATTGTCAGGCATTGTGCCAGAAACACTACCATTATCAAATCCGATCGCACTTGAGTCACACATACCAGCAGAAATAGTGAAAACCCAAAAGCCCGTTCCCAAAGTGCGCGTGTTTGATTACGAACAACTCAAACAGGAGTACGGCGTATGGCGCAAGTAAATACCCTGCCAGAAATCATCATACCGCCGCGTTTGGTGAGAACTGATATAGACCAAGATGAAATGCACGCAGCCATAGTGCGACTACAGCGCCGTTGCATTGTAGAGTTAGAGCAAATGCAACAGCTTCATCAGTGGCTAGACAACAAACGTTTATCGCGTCAAGCCTGCCGAGTGATTGGAGAATCGCGTACAGGCAAAACTTTTGCCTGTGATGCGTACCGTCTGCGGCACTTAGGCACTCAAGAAAATGGAGAAGCTCCCAAAGTACCCGTACTTTATTGGCATTGCCCTCCCGAATGCACACCCCGCGAATTATTTGTCGGCATCTTAGACTATTTGCAGTATCAAATTACACGGGGTACAGTTGACGAAATCCGCGCTCGGGTTTACCACATCCTCAAAGCCTGCCAGGTAGAAATGATCGTCCTGGATGAAGCGCACCGCTTGCGTCCCAAAACCTTTTCAGAAGTAAGCGATATTTTTGACCAATTAAGAATAGCAGTCGTGTTAGTCGGAACCGATCGCCTCGATGCAGTAGTCCGACGCGATGAGCAAGTGCATCATCGCTTCATGGCCTGCCATCGGTTTCATCGCTTAAATGCGGCACAACTGGAAGAAACCACAGCGATATGGGAAGAATACGTTTTAAAGTTACCCGAGTCCTCAAATCTTGGTAGTGAAAAGATGCAATTGGTTTTAGGACAAGCAACACGCGGCTACATCGGGCTATTAGATATGATTCTCCGAGAATCAGCTATCCAAGCCTTAAAGCAAGGACAGCCGCGCATTGATTTAGCAACCCTAACGCAAGTAGCCGCAGAATATCGATGAAACCATATACTCCTTGGGTATTTCGGGTTCAACCCTACCCAGGAGAAAGTTTTGGTCATTTCTTAAGTCGGTTTCGACTCGCCAACCAACTCAGTAGCAAAGGATTAGCAAGAGTACTAGGTTTAACCGAGAAAACAGTAGCTTTTTGGGAAGTACCATCGCGATTGCGATCGCCCAACCATCAACAACTCTCACTATTAGCACCATTAGTTGGATTAGACATAGAACACCTAGCAGCCATGCTGCCACCACCTCGTCCACAAATGTACCTAGCGACAAGGTTGTGTGCCGCCTGTTATCGGGAAGCACCAGCCCACAAAGTAGCTTGGCAATTAGTCGCTAACCCCAACTGCGATCGTCATCAATTAAACTTGTTATCAGCTTGTCCGGTATGCGGGACTTGTTTTGAATTACCCGCTCTGTGGGAAAAAGGCTGCTGTGGAGAATGCGGTTCGCCCTTCGAGCAGATGGTTATTTACCAACAGCCTTCGCTTTCAACCCAGAAGTGATTAGCCCAGCAGCTTAAGTGTCCAGGTAATTTCCCGACCACCACAAGGTTCATGAGTGATTTGAAACTGCTGTTTGAGATGCTTAAGGAGCGCTTCTTGCTCCAGGATCGAAGCAGAGTAATTCCATTGACCCGGAGTAAGTCGTTTGCCGATCGTAGCCCTCTCTAGTTCAATTCGATCTCGACCGAAGCTAGCACAAGCAGCCTTAAAAGCAGGCATGAGTTGGTCAATCTGCGCTTCAATGACTCTAGACTGGATGCGGAGGTCGATCATGGCTTCCATAATTTCGGTAGGTGAAAGCTTTGAGTGTTCCGCTTCAAAACCAGCAGCAGAATGGTAGGAAGTGAAAGAATCAGGAGTGGTCATCGTGGCAGTCAAAAATAATCCCCAGTTGTTGTGTCCAAAAAATACTACAACAAAAAGTGCAATGTGAGGTAGCCGCCAGATGTACGTGCGATGGCAACAAAAAGGTAAAAAAAAGGTGCTGTACGCTTATGTATGTTCGGGAGAGCGGATCGATGGTCAAGTCAAAAGCCGCACATTAGCATATTTAGGCAGCATCGCCCCAGATGCCATCGAACGAGCATCAGCCAGAGCCGAATTTTGGTACCAAGTCACAAGCAACCTAGAAAAACTATCGCAATCGAGTCAGCTAACAGAAGAGGAACTGACCAAACTCACGATTGCGATCGCACAAAAAGTGGAGCCAGTAGAAGTTATAGCGCTTCGCGCTCTTAATAGGGAATAGGGAATAGGCGCTCTCCAATTCTGGGCAGCATGAAGCAAGGCTTACTTAAACAAGAGTGCGATCGACAAAAGCTTGCAGTCCTTGTTCATCACGACTCTTACCCTTAAGTTGATTATGGCGTTCAGACAACTGATGATGTTGATTATGTTCATCAATCGCCGAACGAGAGAGTTGAAAATAACGACGAACAGCCGGACGATTGCAGCCTGTGAGCCGGAAAATCAAAGACTCAGAAATAAACCATTTTTGCTCAGGCTCCACTGCCTGCTCGTTAAACTGCATCACAGCTCGAGCAGTGCGATCGATCTTCTGGAGAGCGCGACCTTTCAGGTTACTCCCATTCTCTTGATTTGATATAGAGGCAGATATTCGAGGTTTTTGAGATTTTCTTTGAGCCTCTGGTTGACTATTGGTAAGCGAGTCAGAAGACGGCATATCTGAAGAAGCTTGGTCAGAATTAAGATGACCAATTAAAGCAGTAACTTGTTGCAACTGTAATTCCAACTGAGCAATTTTAGCGGCTAATTGATATGTAGTAGGAGCCTCTAAAACAGGCTCCGATACCTCTTCAACAGAGCTAGATTCTGCTGCGAGCGAATCAGCTTCAACCACAGAAGATGCCATTTGAGAACCAGATTCTGCCGCAGCAACTGACATCTGTTCAACACCAGACAAACTACGTCGAGCTAATCGGAGAATAGCAGGTAAAGCATCTTCAACAGCCAGCCCTAAATGAGAAGCGATCGCCTGAAAATCCTCCCATACCTCCCCTTCAAGAGTAAGATGCAATGGCTCGCTAACCCCTAATCTTAGTACATCTGTACCGTCGCCCGTCTGCTGCTCCTTCGTTTCTCCACTTCGATCGTCATCATCAGCACGAGCGATCGCAATATTAGTGCAACTATCAATCCCAGCATCAGAAGCATCAGAAGCATCAGTAGCGCGAGCGATCGCAACCCCATCAGAGGCACTCTTGACACTGAGTAACTCATAAGCAGCAATCAGACCGGAATAACTAACATCCGGGATAACCGACGCAAAAAACTTCTTAATCGAGCGCTGGAGCAAAGGACGGCAGATATATTCAATCTGATTAGGAGCCTCATACCGCAGTCGTTTCATCGCCGTCCAACGATGATAGCGCAAATGTTCGATCGCCCCAACAATCAAGCGACTATCTAACAGCGTCGTAATCCTTGCCACAGGTGACAACTGATGGCTGAAAAGCAACTGATGCGGCTCGTCAGTAAGTTTGAAAATACCAGACTTAATCAGAGAAGCAACACTACGGCCAGTCACAGCCACTAAACCCGTCGCCAACGGCCCAAAATGGGGACTGCTCAAAAGTTGCTGGCAGATAGCCAGATAAACATCCAAATTAATCGCGCCCTTGCTGTCACTGTCACTGTTTAACAGTTGATGAGAAACCACATCAGAGTCAACCCCAGATTCACCGTCAGTAGAAAAGTAATCGTCTTCGTCTTCGTCTGTATGGCCATTGTTACCGTGGCCATCGATCCGGGTGTGGTTAGAGATCGGGGTGTGGCGATCGAAAGTTGGTTGAGATTGATGAAAAGACGGGGAGACGCTCTGACACGGGGAAATTTTTTCAATATCAACCACGGGTTTTGACCCCACCCGATCGATCGCTGCTTCCTTAGTAGTTTTAGTAGTTATAGTTATAGCTTCATTGCTTTGGGAGCGTACAATAGCGCTCTGCACGCTACCAGAGCCAATCACAGCAAAAGAGTTAGAGAACACAGCAGAAGGCTCACCATCATCTGTGTAGTCCCCAACAGCATCTGGGTTCTCGACAACAGTTGCCACCACAGTTGGCACAGCCGGAAAAGCCATTGCCTCCACAAGAGTGCCTTCTGCTCGCCCTGGAAGAGAGGTTTGAAACACCTGTAAAACTTTCACCCCCGGTCGCTCCAAGAGAATGCCCTGGCGCTTACCACCTGTCGCTGCAATTACCTCATCCGCAATTTGATAAACCATATAATTGAGCGTACTATTGCGGTCTTCATGAGCCATGATGACTTTTGTATATAAATCATCCTTCAAACCCGGTGGAGCATAGAAAAAAGTAGCCAAACAATTGTATACAGCCCGCATCCGATGAGTCGTAGGCCGCATTTCTCCTTCCACCATTTGAATCGTCGGCACCAAGTCACAAAAAGTGCGAATTACCTGACAACGAACATCATTTTTGTAAGAGTCCAGCAAATCCCGGTTAGTGTCATCCACCAGAAACAATTCCCTCAGACGGCTGACGCCATTAATAATGCGATCTGCTTCAATCAGAGTTGGAATTTCCACCGCTGCCAACTCCTTTCCCCTAGTTTTGAGTTGCCCCGTAAACCATACACTGTACGCCGTACAACGAGAAAACTCAGCCGTCACCAAAATTTCCGAAACCCTGCGACCAGTCAGAACCACCAAAGCCGCCGCGATATCGGAATAGATCGAAGCCTCCAGACCAGAATGCAGCAATCTCTGGGCCCTAGTCACAATTTCAAACGGGCGATCGAGAAACCCACGATTACTCACCCGTTCGAGCAATCGTAACTGGTTGCGTTGATTATGGCGATCGACAACCTCTTGTGGAGGCTTGCACTCAGCCAGTGCGATGTGACGCAGTTCCTGATTTCCCGTCGGACTGCGGAACGAATTATCATTAGTCAACCTATCCTCAAAATGGATCGCGATCGCCTTAGTCAAGTCACTATGCAAATTCATCAACGTCCCAGCCGCCAGCATTTTGCCCGACGCCTTGAATGCGATGCTATTCCACCAATCTGTATACAGCTCCTTAATCCGCTGACGATCCTCTCTGGTCATTCCTTCTAATCCCAGCAGGAAATTATTGATGCCCTCACGATACTTCGGAGACGGTGGCTTCGTACTATCCCACCTCTCCAACCACGAATAACTTTTGTCTGGAGCTACCCTCGCCATCCATGCTCCTGAATGCTTGCTATATATAAACCTTAGCTTACTTCAACTTTAATCTATATACAAAAACTTGTCAACCAAATATACATAGCTATGTTAGGGCGTCGGGGCTAGGAGCTAGGGCGTCGGAGCTAGGAGCTAGGGCGTCGGAGCTAGGAGCTAGGGCGTCGAGGTTAGGGGCAGGCGGAGAAAGAATGAAACTGGTGACTTATTTCTGCTGTGCTGCACTAAAAGTAAAGGTGAGAAAGTGACGCGGCTCTCAGTTGTCCTAACCGACTTCGAGCGGTTGTTATAAATATATACAGCAATTGCTCAGTTATTCTACGTATAGAGAAAATATAGCCAAGCAGGAAGCTTTGATTTTATCCTTGCCAAGAAACCTTTTTTGGCTAATGATGGTAAAAAACTGTGGCGACAACCACTGCTGTCGAACCTCGACAACTAAATAGATCTCGATTCCATGCGATCGACAACCATCATTGAGCCACCAACGCGATCGAGCGAGCGCGATCGATTTAAGTCTTCTCATGTGGCCACGCTCACCCCAACCACCCGATCCAAAAGCCCTGAGATCGCACTCTTACTCTTATCCCCAAGGCAATCTATCTAATCGATGGCTTCGGGGCATATTCACACAAAAGGTGATTGTCTGCACCTCCCACAAACCACTCTGTTTACCAGTGTTGCGATCGCACTCTTCTTGCCATCCCTATCTCTCCTCTCCCACCGCTAATCTATCTATGTACAAAATCTCCAGCTCATCACAAATTTATGTATAACCAAGCTCCGCCTATATGTATACACAACCTATCTGCCCTCTCTGCGATCGCTAATGGCTGTGTACAAAATGCAATTTAACATTTAAATGTATACAAGTTGAAACCCTTGCCTGCTAACGATTGTGGACGCTAAAAAAATATTTTGTATACATTAATCCATCAGAAATTTGTATATAGATAAATTGATTAGATATTTGTATAGGTGCTACAACCCTTGCTGCATAAGGATTCCAGCCATGCAATAGCTATATATAAAGTATCTATATATAAAAATTTACTATATATAGGATATAAGATCAGCTCCTATATAATATTATTTAAATAATATTATAT
>NZ_JACJUP010000980.1:0-2711 GCF_014748295.1 Planktothrix sp. FACHB-1355
TTACTCAAGTACAATGGAAAGCAGTAGCTTCGTTACCCCAAGTAAATCGAGAACTAAATCCAGATCCATCACGTTTTAAAGGTGAAAATCTTCCAGTCGAAAGAGTTTCGTGGTATGATGCAGTAGAGTTCTGCGATCGCCTCTCCCAAAAAGCCAAACGGGAATACCGCCTACCCGGTGAAGCTGAATGGGAATATGCCTGTCGCGCCGGAACGACTACACCATTTCATTTTGGCCAGACAATAACCGCCGATCTAGCCAACTATGATGGCAATTATACTTACGGTCAAGGCCCAAAGGGAATTGACCGCGAAAAAACTACCCCTGTTGGCAGTTTTAATGTAGCTAATGCCTTTGGTCTATTTGATATGCACGGCAATGTTTGGGAATGGTGTGCTGACCATTGGCATGATAACTATGGGGACAAGCCTAATAATATAACTATATGGTTATCTAGTGATGGCAACGAATTACGACTGCTGCGCGGTGGTTCGTGGCTCGGCCTTCCCGCTTACTGCCGTTCGGCTTCTCGCAACAGCCTCGATGCGGGCTACAGTGCCGACGGCCTCGGTTTTCGGGTTGTGTGTGCTGCGGCGTGGACTCAGTAGCCCTTTATACTTTTGCCCTCTTGCCCTTTTCCCTTTTTTCCTTTACCCTCTCCGCCGAAGGCGGTAAAAAATTTTTTTGAAAAATGAGCAATGAGCGAGTTACCAATTATCCAGAAAACCTACGATTTAATCAAGTGGTATGTCCCGATTCTGAACCGCCTACCCCGCAGCCATAAGTTTATGTTGGGGGACAGAATGATTACCGGACTGTACGATTTGCTGGATGCACTTATTATAGCAAAATATTCTGCCGATAAACTAACTTTGTGAGAACACCAAAATTATATTTGAACTCTTCTCCAACCCCTCTCCTGCAATGAAAGGAGAGTAAAAGATTAGGTACGTAGTTGGGTTAGAAACCCGGTTTCTCCAAGAAACCGGGTTTCTGGGTGTTTAGCTAATCAACAAAGCAACGGGAAAATGTTGCAAAGCTTCCCCAATTAATACTTTGCCATTAGATTGAATTGTTTGTGCAGTGATGGCATCTTTCCAGGCAGATGGCATTCCCTGCGGCAGTTCGATGCGAGTATCTTCCCACACCTGTTCGCCAAGGGGAACTTCTTCTGGTTTAATCAGGCTGGTTAAAAAGCGGGGAGTGAGTGCGATCGCTACTTTATCCTCATATTTTCTCGCAAAAGCGACAACGCGATCGCTAAACTTTCCAGTCACCTCCAACGGAATATAATCACCTGATTGGAAAAGTTCGATATTCTCGTTTCTCGCCGCCAGAATTCTGTTAATCAAAAACATCTTAATCCTGGCATCTTCTCGCGTGGCAACTAAATCGGCAATCAAACTCAGTATATCTTTCTCCGCCTTCTCTTTAATTTCCTTTAAAACCGCAACTCGTTCCTCAAAATTAACCGGACGGCGATTATCCGGATCGACGTGACTGAGATCCCAAAATTCCGTACCTTGATAAAAGTCTGGCACACCGGGAGCGGTTGCTTTCAGCAGCGTTTGGGAGAGGGAGTTGAAAATGCCATATTGCGCGATCGTCTTTTGGAAAGGCTGAATTTCTGCCAGAAATTTCTCGTCTGCCAAAACAGCATCAACAAAATCCATGTAAGCATTTTCGTAATCGGAATCCGGTCTTAACCATGCCGTGTGAACCTTCGCTTCCCGCACTGCTTTGATGACGAAATTCTTCATGCGATCGTGATAGTCAGTCCCCTTTACCTCCCCAAAAGGATAAGTTCCGATCAGCGTTTGGTAAAAGAAGTATTCGTCATTAACATCGGGAATCAAGCGATTCTTCATTTTCTTTTTCTTGGAGCGATTCATTTCGCTCCACGCTTTCACTTGTTTTTCCCATTCTTCCGGTATTTCCGAGATCGCATTAATCCTCGCTCGCACATCTTCGCCTCGTTTGGTATCGTGAGTTGCCGTCGCATTCATTTTATGAGGCCAAGTTTCTTGCTGCTTTTGATTGAATTCGTGAAAATCCGCAACAGAGATGCCAAATTGACCGGGATTGCCGCCCACTTCATTCAGAGATATGAGTCGATTATACACATAAAAAAGTGTATCTTCAATCCCTTTTGCCATCAAGGGGCCTGTCAGTTGTTGCAGGCGCATAACGAAGTGACGCCGCAGTTCCTTTTGTTCTGCTGTTAATGATTCTTCTTCTTCCAGCAGCAGTACCTTTTCGATAAAATTGAGTTCCTTTAAAAGTTGGGGTACGTGCCGTCTTGCTTCTTCCATCACTTCTTTAATATAGATGCGATCGGATTCTCGCAAGCCATCCTGATTGATATAAGTTCGATAAACTGGAAACAGCGCCAGCACTTCCGAAAGCGCTTTTTGCAAACCGAAACGAGTAAAGTCATTTCCATATCGAGATTGACCGGATACTCGTTTCAAAACTTGCGCCAGATTATCGACATCTCCAGCCAAATTTCTTTCCACAATCAGCCGCTTTTTCTCATAAGAAAGCTGTCCGTAATTGTTATTCGCTCTGGCAAATTTCTGGTATATTTCGCTAAACTTCTCTTCATTTTCCTGTTGACAGAATATACCATTTACTTGGATCAAAAAGTCATAGCCGCTCGTTCCCTCAATCGGCCAGTATTCCGGCAAGTTTTCTTTCTGTTCGAGAATCTT
>NZ_JACJUP010000981.1:0-2676 GCF_014748295.1 Planktothrix sp. FACHB-1355
CGCAATTATTCAAGCAGTTATTGATGGTTTCTGGGTTCGATCGCTACTATCAGATTGCCCGTTGTTTCCGGGATGAAGACTTACGCGCCGACAGACAACCAGAATTCACTCAATTAGATATGGAAATGAGTTTCATGTCTGTTGAAGAAATCCTCAATCTCAATGAAGAATTAGTTTGTCATGTTTTCCAAAAAGTGAAAGGAATTGAGTTACCTCGACCTTTCCCGCGTCTGACTTACGCCGAAGCGATGGAACGTTACGGATGCGATAAACCCGACACGCGCTACGACTTAGAATTGGTCAATGTTTCCGATCTGTTTAAAGATTCTGGATTCAAAGTGTTTTCAGGTGCTGTTGCATCTGGAGGCATTGTTAAAGTATTACCCATTCCCGGCGGCAATGATGCTATCTCCAATGTGCGGATCAAACCGGGTGGCGATTTATTCAAAGAAGCTGCCGAAGCAGGTGCAAAAGGTTTGGCTTATATCCGCGTCCGGGATAATGACGAAATTGATACAATTGGCGCGATCAAAGATAACCTGACGGCAGCACAAAAACAGGAATTGCTGACTCGTACCGGTGCCAAACCCGGACATCTTTTGTTATTTGCAGCCGATACGATACCAGTTGTCAATAAGACCCTCGATAGATTGCGCCAAGTTATTGCACAGCAGTTGGAATTGATTGACCAAAACAAAATTAACTTGCTTTGGGTAACAGATTTTCCTATGTTTGAATGGAATGCCGAAGAAAAGCGTTTAGAAGCGCTGCATCACCCATTCACCGCACCTCATCCCGACGATTTGCACGACCTGAAAACCGCGAGAGCGCAAGCTTATGACTTGGTATTTAACGGTGTAGAACTTGGCGGAGGCAGTCGGCGGATTTATCAGCGCGAAGTTCAGGAACAAGTGTTTGAAACTATTGGTTTGTCTCAAGAAGAAGCGCGGAATAAATTTGGCTTTTTGTTAGAGGCATTTGAATATGGCACGCCGCCGCACGGTGGGATCGCCTACGGTTTAGACCGATGGGTGATGCTGTTAGCTGGTGAAGAGTCGATTCGGGATGTAATGGCATTTCCGAAGACGCAACAAGCGCGGTGCTTGCTCACAGGTGCGCCATCTGGTGTGGATGAGAAACAGTTGAAGGAATTGCAAGTGCGATCGACTTATAAGCCAAAGGCTTAATTGCAGAAGTTATCATGGTAATTGGCGATAACTTATCGTCAATTACCAATTACCGATTAGCAGGAGGTCAGCATGACCGAAATAGCCACACCTGTAGATCTGTCTACTTCCTTACCAGATCATACACAATTGCCAGAATCGGATGGAAACTTCGTGAAAAACTTTCAAGAACCTCCGGAGGGAGATCTCTTAACAGATTGCATTACTCCCATTTTGCAGAAACGTCACCCCGACGGTCAGTATTGCATCGGTCGAGATTGTGGAATTTACTGGCGCATAACAGAACCGCCAGAAAGAGGAGCAGAAGCGCCGGATTGGTTTTACGTGCCAGATGTGCCACCAATGTTAAACGGAAGATATCGCCGTTCTTATGTTTTATGGCAAGAAATCGTCGCGCCGCTAATTGTGTTGGAATTTGTATCGGGAAATGGTTCGGAAGAAAGAAATAAAACTCCTTATGAAGGTAAGTTTTGGGTATATGAAAGAGCGATTCGCGTCCCATTTTATGGCATTTATGAAGGCTCGCTTGGAGCAGTGCAGGTATATCAATTAGTAAACGGAAACTATCAGTTAATACCAACTAACGAGCGAGGTCATTATCCTATTGAACCGCTGGGAGTAGAGATAGGAATTTGGCACGGTCAGTATCAGAATGTGGAATTTCCCTGGTTGCGTTGGTGGGATGCACAAGGCAATCTTTTGCTAACAGCAGAGGAACGTCTCGAACAGGAAAGACAACGCGCTGACAGATTGGCAGATCAGTTACGATCGTTAGGTGTTGAACCGGAGGTCTAGGTATGACTTCTATTTTTACCGCATCGCCGAATCTTGAATCGAGTTTACCAGACCACACACAGTTACCAGAGTCTGATGGTACATTTGTGAAAAATTTTCAGGAGCATCCCCAGAGTATTTTGCTAACCGATTCCATCACGCCTGTATTGCAGCAGTTGCATCCAGACGGTCAGTATTGTATAGGTCAAGATTGCGGAATTTACTGGCGTTTGACCGACCCACCGGAAAGAGGCGCTGAAGCACCTGATTGGTTTTACGTACCGAATGTACCGCCAACTTTAGACGGTCAAGTACGGCGTTCTTACGTTCTTTGGCAAGAATACATCGCACCTTCGATCGTACTGGAATTTGTCTCTGGAGATGGTTCCCAAGAACGAGATACAACTCGCATAACGGGAAAATTTTGGATTTACGAGCAGGTGATCCGTCCGCCTTTTTATGGCATTTATGAAGTCAGGCAAGCCAGGGTGGAAGTGTATCAACTTCTGGCAGGCAAATATTATTTATTACCTGCAAATGAGCGCGGCAGATTTCCCATTCCTCCTTTGGGTGTAGAGTTAGGAATTTGGCAGGGAAGATATCAAAATTTGGAATTACCGAAAACCGTGCGTGAAAGCCCCTGGCTTTAGACATGGGGATGAAACGCACCTGGCGATTTTAATCGCCGTCAAGTCCCTGGTTTCCACTTCTGATT
>NZ_JACJUP010000982.1:0-2740 GCF_014748295.1 Planktothrix sp. FACHB-1355
ATTTGAAATCTGCAATCTAAAATTTAAAATTTCCTTCCCGATTTCAAACTAGCGCCAGAGATGGTTCTCTGTCATCTTCCTGCCAGTTGGCGTTACCATCGTCAGTGCAGGCAAGATGTGCGATCGCCCTATCTAAAATATCAAACCCCTGTTCGAGAGTTTCGATTACCGATAATTGACCCCGCAATTCACCAGCACCTGCAAAACCTTTCGCGTACCAAGTCATGTGCTTGCGTGCTTGTCTAATTCCCGGTTCTCCCTTGTATTCCCACAACATTTGCAAATGGTCTTTCGCACATTCCAGCCGTTGAATTGGTGTTGGCGGTTCCTTCTCTTTCCCCGTTTTCAAGAAATAGTCAACTTCTCCCACTAAGAAAGGATAACCCAACGTTCCTCGCGAACACATCACCCCATCAGCACCAGTTTCTTCTAAGCAACGTACCGCAGCTTCCACAGAAAAAATATCGCCATTGGCAATCACGGGAATAGAAAGAATTTCTTTCACTTTACGAATCCATTCCCATCTGGCATTGCCATTATAACCTTGAGCGCGAGTGCGACCGTGAACGGTAATCATTTTCGCGCCAGCATCTTCCATCCGCTTGGCAAAATCGAGAATAGTTATTTCTTTATCCGACCAACCGATGCGAGTTTTTACGGTGACTGGAACATCCACCGCTTTGACTACTTCCCTCACAATTGCCTCAGCTACTTCCGGTTGTCGCAATAAAGAAGAACCGCCACCATTTTTAGTAATTTTATTGACGGGACAACCCATATTGATATCAATTGTATCTGCGCCTTCTGCCACTGCTTTAATAGCAGCTTCAGCCAAAAAATCCGGACGACAGTCAAACAGTTGAATGCTAATCGGTCGTTCGTTCGGGTCTACCTCCATAATTTTGGGCAACTGTTTGACGTAATGCAGTCCCGTCGCATTCACCATTTCCGTGTACATCATCGACTCTGGCGCGTAGCGACGCACTAGGCGACGGAATACCAAGTCGGTGACGCCAGAGAGAGGTGATTGCAGCACCCGGCTATTTACTTCAAACTTGTCTATTTTCAGAGGAGTGGAGAGTCTGGCTTGCAGACTGGGAGATAGAGATAGCATATCGACTGGAAGGCGATCGAGCTTTTCTATTGTAGATTATTCTTAGGTACTTTGTTGCGCTTCAGCGCTCTTTAAGATAGCGCTAAAGCGCAACAACATAGTTTTTTATTCTGGTAATTCGCCAAATCTTTCCCGATATCGAGCGAGTAATTCTTCTGCGGTCAGATAGCGATTACCTCGCTCATCAAACCAATACAATACCTCAAGTTGCGATCCCCCATCATTATACCTACCTCTGCCAATTCCCAAACCTACTTCCGGCATCCAAAAAGGCTCGCCAATTTGCTGTTCGTACTCGCCATTAACTAAACGATAAACTTCAAAAGGTTGATGTTGGTCACGTCGCCAATAGTAAGGATTATAAACCACATAATACAATACACCTAACTTTGCATAAATATCCATCTTTTTATCGTATTCGCCGCCGTAAGTTTGCGAGACTATTTCTAGGGCAAAAATCGGGGGAATATTGTTTTCTTCCCAAACCACATAACTGACGCGCAAAGCATCGCCTTTAAACCGTTCTACTCCTAAACTCAAGAAGCCGTCAGGAACAACGGGTACGAGAGGACTAACTCCCGTCGTGTGATAGATTGCCATATCCACGCCAAAAAACCAATCATTGCGCTGGTTCCAGTAGAATTTGAGCAAGAATAAAAGTAAATTGGGAATAAAGTTTTGATTTTCGTTATCCACAGGCGTATCGTCGGAATTAGGGAGTTCAGCACCAGTTGGTAAGCGAATTTCGCGATCGAACTGTACCATAATAGGCTGGCCGATAATTGATTAATTAATTGTATCACTGAGAAACCGGGTGTTGCCAGACAAAGGAGAAGAGAGCAAAATCGCGAGCTTATACAGTATAGACCATCGCGCGATCGCGTCCCTGATTCTTGGCTACATAAAGCGCCTTATCTGCATTAGCAATTAAATTTTCTGGGTAGGTTTCTGCGGTTGGAATTAAACTGGCTATTCCCAAACTTAATGTAAGATATTGGCTGACTTCAGAATTAGCGTGTGGAATAGCGAGAGATGCGATCGTTTTTCGCATCGACTCGGCAACTGTTAATGCTCCTTCTGTATTAGTATTAGGCAAAATTGCGATAAACTCTTCGCCACCGTAACGAGCAACTAAATCTATGGAACGTTGGGTAACTTTCGCAATATTTTGCGCGACCAGCATCAAACAATCATCTCCCTCTTGATGTCCGTAGCTATCGTTATAGAGTTTAAAATAATCGATATCAATAATAATTATAGCCAGAGGTTTTTGTTCTTCTTGGTGTATTTGCCACTCTTTAGCAAAATAGTTATCAAAGCAACGTCGGTTGGCAATTTTGGTGAGAGTATCTATGTTGCTTAATTCTTCCAGTTTTGAATTAGCCTGCTCTAAAGCATGATTAATTTGAATCAGCTTTTCAGCTTGAGAGCAAGATTGTTCTAATAATTCTGAATGCTTTAATGCGACACTAAATTGGGCAGCTAACTGTTGTACAAACTGAATTTCAACCGCTGTCCAAGAACGCGGAGAGCTACATTGATAAACGCACAGAAGTCCCCAGAGATGGTTTCCTTCGAGCAGTGGGACTGTAATTTGAGCTTTGATTTGAAATTGATCTAGTAGTT
>NZ_JACJUP010000983.1:0-2732 GCF_014748295.1 Planktothrix sp. FACHB-1355
ACTGTTTGAAAGTACTGACGTAGCAGAAAAATGCCAAATCCATTCGCGGCTGTCGGTAAAATCAAAGCCCAGTATGTGTTGATAGCGTGTCCCCACTTCAACACCAAAAAAATGGGAATCACTAATAGCTGGAAAGGAATTACTAACGTTGCCAAAACAATTAACAGCAAAGCTTGCCGTCCCCGAAATTTTAACCTTGCTAAGGCGTAGCCTGCCAAAGCTGAGGTGATAACCTGAAATCCAGTTACCGCTAAAGCGACTAAAGTTGAATTGGCAAAAGCGAGGAGAAAGTTTCCGCGCTGCCATGCCTGTCGATAATTTTCCCATGTCCAGCCCTTTTGCCAAGGAGCTAAACTGGGTGTTGTCCCGGTGGGGGCAAAGGAGGTGAGAAAAACTGCGAAAAGCGGTAGCAGTACAATAAACGCAGTAATTACAAGCAATACCGGAATTAGCCATTCTAGGAGGCGATTCCAGAACAGGAATGGCACTGTTGGCCCACTTTGAGGATAAGCGATCGGCGACTGACTTTCGCAATTTTGCTCAGGCATCTATCTCTAAAATAAGGATTTGCATACAATACAGACTAGGTATTAATTCCGATTCTCTCACCCAGGCTAGATCCTAGTCTGGGTGATTATCGGTCAAGATCGGGTAAGTCGAATGCTTACTCTGACCAAAAAACCCGCCCTTTTTGGCAATTCTGGTAAATTGGATTTAAATTGCGAGTGAGGGTTTTCCAGGCCCCATTATAGCCTCGCGTCGATTTTGCATCGACACAATATCTACCAACAATGTTGAGGAGACAAGTCACGTATGCCGCAGCTTGAGGCCAGTCCAGCAATTGACTTTCACAACGAAACGTATAAAGACGCCTACAGCCGCATCAACGCGATTGTAATTGAAGGCGAACAAGAGGCCCACGAAAATTACCTTCAACTGGCTGAACTGCTGCCGGAACATAAGGAACAATTAATTAGCCTTGCCAAGATGGAGAGTCGTCACAAAAAAGGTTTTGAAGCCTGTGGGCGCAATCTCCAAGTGACGCCAGATATGGAATTTGCCCGTCAGTTCTTTGCCCAACTGCACCAAAATTTCCAAACTGCACTGCCAGAAGGGAAGATAGTCACTTGTTTGCTGATTCAATCTCTGATTATCGAATGTTTTGCGATCGCCGCCTACAACATTTACATCCCAGTAGCCGACCCCTTTGCCCGTAAAATTACTGAAGGTGTTGTAAAAGACGAATATTCTCACCTTAATTTCGGAGAAGTTTGGCTAAAAGAACATTTTGCAGAATCTAAAGCTGAGTTAGAAGAAGCCAACCGTCAGAATCTACCTGTAGTCTGGAAAATGCTGAACCAGGTAGAAACCGACGCCCGCGTACTGGGTATGGAAAAAGAAGCCTTGGTCGAAGACTTCATGATTCAGTACGGAGAAGCTCTGAGTAATATTGGTTTCACGACCCGCGATATTATGCGGATGTCAGCATACGGTTTGGCAGCTGCCTAATTTGGGAGTGCCTTTGCAAGTGCTTCGGCTTTAGTGTTGAGTCCTGAGTGCCGACTAGAGAAGATAACACAAAACTTTTATCGCCGATTAGTCGATCGCTGCACTAATCGGCCATTTTGTGTAGTATTTTTAAGGGTCAGTAACAATTTTTCATTCCTCTCACCTTACTCAAGCTCGACTAAAGGTCTGCTTTAAGCAATTCATGTTTGGTCTTATCGGTCACCTTACCAGTTTAGAACACGCCCAAGCAGTAGCCAGAGACTTGGGCTACCCGGAATATGCCGATCAAGGGTTGGATTTTTGGTGTTCTGCCCCGCCCCAAATCGTCGATACCATAAAGGTTACGAGCATTACCGGTCAAACAATCGAAGGTCGGTATGTAGAATCTTGCTTTTTGCCAGAAATGCTGGCAAATCGCCGGATTAAAGCAGCTACCCGCAAAATAATCAACGCGATGGCTCACGCCCAAAAGAACGGCATCAATATCACAGCTTTAGGTGGTTTTTCTTCGATTATTTTTGAGAACTTCAACCTGAACCAAATTACCCAAGTCCGCAATATCAAGCTAGAATTTGAGCGTTTTACTACGGGCAACACCCATACGGCTTATATCATTTGTCGGCAGGTGGAGCAAGCATCGAAAAAAGTAGGTATTGATCTGTCCAAGGCGACGGTAGCGGTTTGTGGCGCTACCGGTGACATTGGCAGTGCCGTTTGCCGATGGTTGAACGATCGCACGGATGTGCCAGAATTATTGCTGATCGCTCGCGATCGCGAGCGATTGGATGCGTTGCAATCAGAACTGGGTCGGGGTAAAATTATGGGCTTGGAAGAAGCGCTACCCCTAGCCGATATCGTAGTTTGGGTGGCGAGTATGCCCAAGGGCGTCGAAATCGATCCCACTACACTCAAGCAACCTTGTCTGCTCATTGATGGTGGCTATCCCAAAAACCTGGGCACTAAAATCCAGCATCCCGGTATATACGTTCTCAATGGCGGCATCGTTGAGCATTCCCTCGATATTGAGTGGAAAATTATGAAAATCGTCAATATGGACGTTCCCGCACGCCAATTATTTGCCTGTTTTGCCGAATCGATGCTACTGGAATTCGAGAAGTGGCACACCAACTTTTCTTGGGGACGAAATCAGATTTCCGTAGCAAAGATGGAGCAAATCGGTCAGGTTTCGGTCAAACACGGATTTCAAGATCGGAAGAGCACAC
>NZ_JACJUP010000984.1:0-2729 GCF_014748295.1 Planktothrix sp. FACHB-1355
AGCTGTGCGATCGCAAAAGTGAATCGCCAGGAGATAACTCCCGATCCAAGCTTGAGATCGGGAGTGGAGAGAGAGTCAGGTGCTGGTGTGAATGGAGATGTTTTACATCTAAATTTATCCTTGCCAAACAGAATGTTTAATTAAGCTAAACGCTTAATTAAATTGCGTAACAAAGAACGGGCTTTTTCTAAAGGAAAATGCTTGGGTTTTCCTTGGTATACTATTTGGTACTCGTTGGTGTCTTGGCCGTCTCCATAGCCAGAAATAAGTTTCCGGTGGAAAGCTTCCTCAGCAAGTTCTCGAACTTCATCTCTGAGATCAGCTTTGGTAATATTCATGTGCTGTCTCCTCAATGCGTTCTTTAATTTTCAATCGTTTCGGTGTAGGTTGTACCTATCGTAAGTTATATATTATTAGTAGAAAAATATGCCTTTTTAGTTAATCTACAAAATCAACACACACCTTTATCCAAAATTTGGCGATCGCGTAAATAGTTCGGTAAGTATTTTGGCGCTGGGATAACTTAACATTGCCTTTGGATAGATGAAAATCCTACACATTAAGGTTAAGTTGTAGTCGGCGTGGCTAGAAATTTAGCAAAGAGAAATCGCTGTTGTTAACCTGCAATGAAAATGTTGGAGAAAAATCTCCCTCTTATTGAAGATGACAGCAAAAAATGGATTTTTTAGCCACGTACAGAAATTAAATTTGCAGGGAGTTTAGCTTTGCGGAGATAATCAATGGTGCGAGAACAAATTATCGATACAGTACGCATTAACGCCAGGAAGACAGACGCCTTCGATATTTACAACATCAAACATTACATGGGGCCGAACCCATATTTAGAGACGGGGGCAGTAGTATTAGATTTTACCCTCACCGGGTATTTGTCGCCTCAACCCATAGAGGAATATTTGTCAGTGATTGGCGATCGCTACCCACAGTTGCGCGATGAGACATACGAAACCCATGCCCATCTCTTCGCCCGCACACTTTCAGAACTGGGAAAACTCGACATGGGTTTGCACCTCAACCGTTGGAATCTGAAACAGCATCCCAACTTTTTCAGAATTGCGGTGCAAGCACTGCACGCACGTACAAGTCGGGCAATAGTTTATACCGTTTGGGACTGGTTTGAAGCAATTAATCAAAAGGAAGATTTTGGTTTAGACGATCGCATTCGCAATCTTCAAGACACATTCCGACACAGCGTTTATGGTGGCCCCACAGTCTACGCTTTATTACGCACAGCCTGCGGCAAAGGAATTCCCACCTTTTATCTGTGGGATGAAGGACTCATGCAATACGGCTACGGCAAAAAACTAATTCGCGGCGTAGCCACAACATTTGATAACGATAGCCATCTCGATTCCGACTTTACCACCCGCAAAGATGACTGCAAAGCTTTTTTGAGTACATTAGGTTTTCCCGTTCCTAAAGGCGATGTAGTTGTCTCCCTTGGAGAAGCAAAAGCCGCCGCCGCAGAAATTGGCTATCCAGTAGCAGTTAAACCTGTAGCCGGTCACAAAGGCATAGGGGTAACAGCTGCGGTGCGAAACGAAGAAGAATTACAACAAGCTTTTGGCAGGGCGCTCAAAGCAATTCCAGAAGAACAATCAATCTCAATAATTGTCGAAAAAAGCATCAAAGGTGCAGATTTCCGCATCCTCTGCGTTAACGGCAGATTTGTCGCCGCTACCGAACGCCGTCCCGCATCAGTTGTAGGTGATGGGTACTCAACTATTCGTGAATTAATCGGGCGCGAAAATCGCAAACCTGCCCGTTTGGACACCCCTACTTCGGCGATGAGTAAAATTCAGTGCGACGACGCAATGGAACAGTATCTGTCCGAACAAAACTTATCAATGGACAGCGTAATTGAGTCAGGACGCACCGTTTATCTTCGCAAAGTCGCCAATCTTTCTGCTGGTGGTTTGAGTATAGATGCAACGCGCACCGTTCACCCAGATAACATTATTTTGGCGCAAGATATCGCACAGCACTTTAAGCTTACTTGTCTGGGGATAGATGTCATTTCTCCCAATCTCTCTGAATCTTGGAAATCGGGTAACTTCGGCATCCTGGAAATTAATGCCGCACCGGGGATTTTTATGCACCTTAACCCTGCCATCGGTGAAAGCGTCGATGTGCCGTCGTCGATTTTAGAAACCTTCTTTAAGTCTGGTGCAGATGCGAGGATACCGATTATTACTTTCAACCAAATTTCAGTTGCAGAACTGCAAGAAACTATTGACCATATCCTGTTGCAACACCCCGACTGGACGATAGGTGCTGTTTGTCGAGAAGCAGTTTTTGTGAATCGATCGCAAAAAATCTTGCACAAGGATTACAACACCAATGTCCAAAGCTTATTGCGTAATCCCAAACTGGATTTACTGATTGCTGAATACACAGAAGACGTGCTGGAAAGAGATGGTATGTTTTACCACGGCAGCAACATGGTAGTTCTGAATAATCCCACAGAAACAGAGATGATGCTAACGGGGGATATTATCGAAGACGCTACTGTAGTTGTCAAGGAAGGAAACAGCGTTTCCATTCGGCGCAAAGGTTTGATAGAACAATACTCCTTGGGAGAAGGCGAACCATTTACGCGGGTTTATCTGAAGGAAATTGGGACGATTCTGTAGGTTAATTCAGATATTACACCAACACAGATTGCCGATAACTTAAGTATGTTGTTGCGCTGTTTCCTACTTAGCGCAACA
>NZ_JACJUP010000985.1:0-2728 GCF_014748295.1 Planktothrix sp. FACHB-1355
CGATCGCAAATCGCGCAGCTAAAAGAGCCCATTATTATCGGCGTTGCTGGCGATAGCGGTAGCGGTAAATCCACTTACAGCAATGGAATTAGGCGGCTTTTGGGCACCGACTTAGTTAGTACCATTGAAATGGATGGGTATCACAAAGAAGATCGGGAACAGCGGCGCATTAGCGGTCGTTTACCCCTCGATCCGGAAGCCAATCATTTAGATTTGCTGCGATCGCATTTGGCACTTCTCAAACAAGCCAAATCCATAGAAGTACCAATTTACAATCACGGTACTGGTAAATTCGATTCGCCAGTACATCTCGCGCCATCTCCCATTGTAGTTGTAGAAGGATTGCACGCCCTTTATCCAGAAATTTTGCCTTTACTGGATTTCAGTATTTATGTAGACCCCGATCATGATGTAAAATGGCAGTGGAAGTATGAGCGAGATGTCAAAAAACGCGGTCATCTAGCCGAAGCTTTAACTGAGGAAATGCTCAAGCGGGAAGCCGCTTACAAAAGATGGATTGATTTCCAAAAAACCAATGCCAATGTAGTTATCAAAATCTTTCCCAGTCACCTGAAGGAGTTCTCCCGCCATGAGTTTACGGGGAATCTGCCAGCTAACTGCTACAAAGTGGAATTGATTGTCGAACCAGGACAAGTTTCGCTGCCAAGTTTGCCGCTACCTTTTGACTTTGCCGCCATGTTGGAAGCTAACCAGCCGCCTTTCATGTTAGCTGCGGTTCCCTGTACTTATTGGGGAAGAAAGGTGATGATTATTCACATCGACGGTGTGCTATCTCAGGATACGATCGCCACTTTAGAAAAACAAATTGTCGCCTATACAGGTATTCCGTTGGAGGAAGGACTGTCAACGCAAAATATCCCGGATTTACAGGCTCACGAACAAGTATCTGCAACCCAGTTCGCGCAATTACTAATTACTTGGCGCTTCTTGGAATTGGTCAATCATCGCTTATCTGAATTGATGGCTAGGTGAAATTTAATAACAAAGAAAATCATCAATTCAAAATTGTTATAAACAAGGTGAATCCCATGTCGAAGACTATCGTTATCGATCCTGTTACTAGAATAGAAGGTCATGCTAAAATTTCTGTTTATTTAGATGATGCTGGTGAAGTATCCGATGCGCGTTTCCACGTTGTTGAATTTCGCGGATTCGAGAAATTCTGCGAAGGCAGACCGATGTGGGAAATGGCGGGAATCACAGCGAGAATTTGCGGTATTTGTCCGGTCAGTCACTTGTTGGCATCGGCAAAAACGGGAGATAAAATTTTGGCTGTAAAAATTCCCCCCGCTGCTGATAAATTGCGGCGGATGATGAATTTGGCGCAGTTTACGCAATCGCACGCCCTGAGTTTCTTCCATCTCAGCAGTCCGGATTTTCTGTTAGGTTGGGATAGCGATCCGGCCAAAAGAAATGTGTTTGGTTTGATTGAGGCTGACCCGGATTTGGCTAGGGCTGGTATTCGCTTGCGGCAATTCGGACAGAAGATTATTGAATTGCTGGGGGGTAAGAAAATTCACGCGGCGTGGTCAGTTCCTGGCGGTGTGCGATCGCCTCTTTCGGAAGAAGGACGCGCCTGGATACGCGATCGACTTCCGGAATCTCGCACGACAACTAAAGCCGCCCTCGATTTGTTCAAAAATATGCTCGATCGCTTCACCACGGAAGTGCAAGAATTCGGGAATTTCCCCTCTTTATTCATGGGTTTAGTGGGCAAAAATGGGGAATGGGAACACTACGGCGGACACCTGCGTTTTACCGATAGCAATGGCAATATTGTTGCCGATAATCTCAGTGAAGATGACTACAAAGAATTTTTGGGCGAAGCTGTAGAATCTTGGTCTTATCTGAAATTCCCTTACTACAAACCTTTAGGATATCCAGATGGAATTTATCGGGTAGGGCCATTAGCAAGGCTAAATATTTGCAATAATATTGGTACAGAAGCAGCCGATCGCGAGTTGCAAGAAATGCGCGATCGCGCTGGTGGAGTTCCTACCTCTTCCTTCTTCTATCACTATGCCAGATTGGTAGAAATTCTCGCCGCCATTGAAAAAATCGAACAGTTGGTGGACGATCCCGACGTTGTTTCCAAGCGAGTCCGCGCCGATGCCGGTATTAACAATTTGGATGCTGTGGGAGTCAGCGAAGCACCGCGAGGCACCCTGTTCCACCACTATCAGGTAGATGAAAATGGCTTGATTAAAAAAGTCAACCTGATTATCGCCACCGGACAAAATAACCTGGCGATGAATAAAACCGTAACTCAAATTGCTAAGCATTATATCCACGGCAATGAAATTCCGGAAGGAATGTTAAACCGCGTCGAAGCTGGCATTCGCGCCTTCGATCCCTGCTTGAGTTGTTCCACTCACGCAGCCGGACAAATGCCTCTGCATATCGAATTAATTGCAGCAGATGGAACAGTTGTTGCTGAAGTCGATCGGCAATAGAAAGTTGAAAATTTTGGTTGGGTTTTGTTAATTCAACCCAACCGAAATTCTCTACCTAAAAGGAGAGATAGACCATGAAAAAAGAGAATCTGTATTTATGTATGGGTTCCGCTTGCCATCAACTCGGAGTTTATGAAGTTTTACCTAAACTGCAAAGTATGATTGGCGAATATAACCTGGAAGATAAAATAGAATTAAAAGGATCTTTTTGTCTGGAAACCTGTAGCGACGGCATCGCGATGAAATTTCGAGAC
>NZ_JACJUP010000986.1:0-2676 GCF_014748295.1 Planktothrix sp. FACHB-1355
GGCGTGCCTTTGTTATTGTAAAACTCTACTTTCGTGGCGTAGGTTAAAGTTCCTGCCAGCGAAGGTAGGGCCGCTATAGATGTAACGATGAGAGAAATGGGGAGCGCAAAGGCTGCTTTAGTTGCTATCTTCATATATGTCATCTATCCCTGGAGGTACTTAAGCTCATCCTTTAGATAGTTCAATCCTGCCACCCGGCATCTGGGAGTGCCAAGGCTTTCTCGCGCATCTTTACAAACAAAATATAGTAGAAGCTTGTCTTATAAAAATTTGATGAAGCTACAATGTCAATGCTCTGGCCCGTCAAGCGGCTGGTCGTGAGAAACTCAAATGGAACTGAGATGCTATTGTCAGTCTGGCTAAACTCAGTGCAACATGGATGGGAACAACAACGGTAATGAACATTTTTTGCCATTACCGATCTCATCACCGATTATCTCGATCGCCAACCTCATGAAACTGCGTCAAAAAACACTGCTGATTATCAGTCTAACGCTTGCGGGGCTAGTTGGAGTTTTGTATGCCACTGCATCCTTCCTCCTCATGAGGCATATCTATGAATTAGAGAAAGAGTATACTAACCAAGGCGTGAAACGAGCTTTGGATGGCTTATCCGAAGATATTGGTGACGTAGACATTGCAGTTCGTCAGTGGGGCGTGTGGGACGAAACATACTCTTTTATGGAGAATAAAAATCCCCGTTATATCAAAGTCAATCTCGGCAATCAAACTTTTTCGGATTTTAGGCTCAACGTTACTGTACTAATCGATTCTTCCGGTCAAAAAATATTCAGCAAAGCCTTTGATTTCAAGCGTAAGAAAGCTATTCCCGTACCAAAAGCGCTAGAAGAACATCTGAAGTCAGAGACGCTTCTGCTACAACACGCTAACCCAAAAAGCAACCATACCGGAATTCTTCAATTACCAGAAGGTACACTCCTAATTGCCTCTCATCCGATCGTTACCAACAAATACACAGGCCCAATTCGCGGCACCGTCGTCATGGGACGCTACCTAGATGCCGAAGAAATTAAGCGTTTAGCCGCCCTCACCCAATTATCTTTGAGCGTTTATCCTTTAAACGATACTCGGCTACCCCCCAACTTACAGGAAGTGCATTCCGAATTAACAAGTAAAGAGGAAGAAATTAAAGCCAAAACTCAGCAAGTAACAGAAAAAGATCGCAATTCACCAATTGCCAACGATAACATTGTCGTGCGACATTTAAATGATAATTCAATTGCTGGATACACATTCCTCAAAAATATTTACGGCCAACCAGTTTTACTTTTAGAAGTCAAATTACATAGGTTTCTTTACAATCAAGGAAAAACAAGTTTAATTTTTCTGCTATTCTCCTTATTGGGAGTTGGCTTCGTCTTTGGCGTCGCCAATTTACTGCTGTTAGAAAAAATGGTTTTGTTGCGGTTAGCTCGTCTCAGCGATAACGTCAAAACTATTGGCGCTACAGGCGATCTTTCCATGCGCGTATCCAGCCAAGGCAAAGATGAATTATCCACTTTGGCAACAACAATAAATTGGATGTTAGCCGCGTTAGAATCTTCTTTAAAACAACTAAAAGCAGAACAAGAAAAATCCGAGCATTTGTTACTCAATATCTTACCACAACCAATTGCCGATCGCTTGAAACAAGAAGAATCGACTATTGCCGATAACTTCCCAGAAGTAACGGTGCTATTTGCCGATATCGTTGGCTTTACTAAGCTAGCAGCTCGCACATCGCCAGTAGAACTTGTTACATTACTTAACGAAATATTCTCGGCATTCGATCGACTGGTGGAAAAACATGGGTTAGAAAAAATTAAAACTATTGGGGACGCTTATATGGTAGTTGGAGGTCTTCCCATACCTCGCCAAGACCACGCCGAAGCAATAGCCAAAATGGCCCTTGATATGCAGTTAGAAATTAAGCAATTTAATGCACTCAACAATGTAGATTTCAGTATGCGAATCGGTATCAACACTGGGCCAGTTGTCGCCGGAGTAATTGGCATCAAAAAGTTTATTTACGATTTGTGGGGTGATACTGTTAACACTGCCAGCCGCATGGAATCTCACGGTTTGTCAGGCTGTATTCAGGTGACAGAGGCGACTTACAAGTGTTTAGATGACAAGTTTGAGTTTGAAAAACGCGGCCCAATTCAGGTAAAAGGTAAAGGCGAAATGACAACTTATCTGCTTATCGGCAACAAAAATTTTGAGACAGATTAAAATTATTGCAAATTTTCAATAGCAGATTTTAGATTTGTTTTTTTGACTCTTATTGCGAAGTATTATATGCTGTTTGATGCTACTAGCTATGATGCGATATTGTGTCCTGTTACATCGGTATTATATGAGTTATGGGAAAAATTGTCTGTTGCGATCGAGGGTTAAATTTTTACCGCAGATGTAGGCAGATAAACGCAGATAAGAGAGGGATTTTTTTAGGCAATTGATGCGATTCTTTTGGGTTGATGGGGTAAAATATTAATTTTTGTTATCAATTTGGGGCATGGTGGAATAGCACTAAGATAAGCTGGAGCTAGATCCCCGAGTTCTTGAAGAAGTCGGGGATCTGGGCAACAAATTTTGCTTACTCCCTTCCCGCCGTAAGATTATCGATCGCAAGTTACCTGTTGTTCTTTTCTCCCCCACTCCCCCGCTCCCCCACTC
>NZ_JACJUP010000987.1:0-2718 GCF_014748295.1 Planktothrix sp. FACHB-1355
GCTGGCTAACAAAATGGGGTTAGATATTCGCCCATTAACTGCTGTTGAATTATGGGCGCATTTGTGGCAGAGGTTTAACAATACACCAACAATTCCAGTACCCCAGTTGTTGGTGCTAGATGAAGATGGGTTGCGAGAAGACGTTTATTCGGAAATTCAGCCGGTCACTTTATTAATGGAATCGCATTCTAGCGTACCTGTTGCAGACCGACGGTGGGTAAACGTTAACGGTAAATACATTGGAGTGCTGACTTTTGTTGATAAGCCAGGAGGTTGGGTCAGCAAAGAACAACAGTTGAGATACTTTTGGGACAACGTGATGCGCCGGGAGGACATCTACGATACTGAGATTTTCTGCCAGATGATGCGGGCTAATGACACTTTGGTGAAGACGAATATGCAGCGGATCACCAAGCAATCAACCGTATCGGCACAGCTGGCGAAAGAACAGAACTCGGTTGATGTTGGTTCCTTACTGAAAGTAGAAGATGCGATCGCAGCCCAAGCCGAACTATATCGAGGTGCTGTCACTATCCACACCGCCGTCGCTTTCCTAGTCTACCGCGACAGCCGCAGCAAGCTGGATGACGACTGCCGCCACATTCAGTCGCTGTTTCTGCGTCCAGCTTGGGTGCTACGGGAAACCGAATACCCTTGGAAACTATGGCTGCAAACACTACCCATCTGCTGGGACAGGCTACTAACCGCTCCTTTTAACCGCCGCCTGCCTTACCTGAGCAGCGAAGCTCCTGGTTTTATGGCTCTAGTTCGCACCCGTTCTGGTGACAATTGTGGCTTTGAGTTGATTGCAGAGGAAGGAGGTACGCCAGTATTCCTCAATTTATTCACGCAACACAAAAATCTAGGGCTATTTGGTACGACTCGCAGCGGTAAGTCTGTCACGGCAGCAGGAATTCTGACCCAAGCCCTAGCTCAGGGGATGCCCGTTGTCGCTCTCGATTACCCTAAACCAGATGGGACTAGCACTTTTACCGATTACACCTATTTCATGGGGTCAGATGGTGCCTATTTCGACATTGGTAAGGAAAGCTCTAATTTATTCGAGTTACCAGACCTCAGCACCCTCGAACCGAAACTTCAGCAAGAACGATTTGAAGACTATAAAGAGTTTCTCACTTCCGCTCTCATGGCAATGGTTGTAGGAACCAAGCGTGGTGAAGGTGCTAGAGAGCAAGCTTTATCGGACACCATTCGCTCAATTTTGGCACTGGCTTTGGAAGAGTTTTTTGGCGATTGGCAAATTCGCGATCGCTATGCCAAAGCATTTATCAACGGCTTTGGTTCTCCCGAATGGCAAGCTACGCCAACGTTATCCGATTTCTTAAATTATTGCTCCTCGGAGCGATTGCAACTAGATACGATCGTCGGAGATATTCAAACCGCACTGCCATTAATTAAATTGCGATTGCGATTTTGGATGGCATCGCGAGTCGGTAAAGCGATTTCTTTCCCTTCAACTTTTCGCAGCGATGCCAGATTATTAGTTTTTGCTCTGCGAAATCTTTCCAACGATGAAGATGCAGCTATCCTTTCCCTATCAGCTTATTCAGCTGCTTTAAGGAGAGCTTTGGCGGCTCCTGCCTCCATATTCTTCATCGATGAAAGCCCGATTTTATTTGAATACGATAGCATTGCCGCTCTGGTAGGCAGGCTTTGTGCGAACGGAGCCAAAGCTGGAATTCGAGTCATTTTATCTGCTCAAGACCCAGACACAATTGCTAAATCTCCCAGTGGAGCCAAAATTTTTCAAAACCTCACTACCCGTTTGATCGGTCGAATTCAACCAACAGCCGTTGACAGCTTCGTACAAATCCTTAAATATCCACCTGAAATTATTAGTCGCAACTCTACAGAAAGTTTCTTTCCCAAAAAAGCTGGGATGTACTCTCAATGGCTATTAGATGATAGTGGAATTTATACATACTGCCGCTATTATCCATCGCCCCATTTGTTAGGCGTTGTAGCTAATAATCCTGAAGAACAAGCGGCACGCACAAAAGTTATGGCTCAACACTCAGACAAGTTGATTGCGCTTACAGAATATGCCAAAAAACTTGTCGCTGGCGTGAAAGCCACTTAGTTAAATCAAGGAGAATTTTATGCAGTCCAAGAAACAGATAGTGACCGCAATTGTAGCCAGTAGTTTGTTATGGGGAATATCATCATCTCCTGCTGCTGCTGTCTCCCTAGACTTCCTCAAAAATAATCCTTTGTCCGACTTAGTAGGGCAAGTTCAGCGTTACATTAATCAAGCCGAACAATACATCAGCCAAGTCATCACAGACAAAATCAAACCTCTGGAAGAAACTATTAATAAAGACCTGGAATCAGCCATTAATGAAGCATCTGGAGCGTTAGGTTTTCCAGATCCGATCGCTACCCGTCAAGGTGTAGAGGAAACTTTAGCTAATTCTGATGTAGCTGTTAATCCAATCGATCGCACAACCAACGAAGTCGATCGCCAAATTACCAGAGCTTCTGCTGCTGCCACATTAGGACAAGAAGGACAGCAACAAACGAAAGAAGAGATCGCTGGTACTAAACAATCTGTTGATACAGTACAACAACAAGCTCAATTAGCTGCTGAAGAAGTCGTTAAGTAGTCGGACAAAAGTAATCGACACTGTATGAACTTTTGTTAAGGCACTTGCAGGAGTGCGATCGCTACCCACGGATAGTACAAATGTATTGTAAAAA
>NZ_JACJUP010000988.1:0-2658 GCF_014748295.1 Planktothrix sp. FACHB-1355
ACGACGCTCTTCCGATCTCCATAACTTTAGTACCAATACAAGGTAAACCCGCTGCCATCGCTTCTGTAAACACTATTCCATATACTTCCTCATGAGTAGGCATCACAAATATATCTGCTGCTGCATATAATTTTATAATTTCTGGAGAAAATGCACCAATACCTCGATGGATTCTGACATTCGTTGTAGTACTTAAGTTTACAAAAGCATTGGTAACAATATCAAGTTCGCATATATCGCTTAGAGATTCCATAAAGACTGCTAGGACATCTTCTCCGCCTTTACGTACAAAGTCATTGCCAACAAATAGCAGCCGAGGCTTACTATGAATAGATTTTTCTTTAGGGGTTATGCCAAAGAAAAGCTCTAAGGGCACACCTGGATGAATATGAGTAACTTTTGTTGGTGAAATCCCATAATCATCTATTACAGAGCGTCGCGCTCGTTCTGACCAAGTAATGATATGGTCTGCTGCTCTAAAGCATTGACGCTCAACTTCTACGATCGGTCTACAAGTAATAGGAGATGGAAATGGTCGATCCCTTGAGAGTAACGCTGCGGTGTTGTCTATTGAAACTACAGAGGGAAACTTTTTTAATAGGGGAGCGGCAAGGTAAGCAATTGCTTGGGTATGAAGGTGAAGAACATCTGGCTGGTAATTTTTTAAAGCGCGTTCTAAACAGCGACGCGCAAAGAAGGAAGTAGCTAACTCAGTCCGAAATCTATGAAAGTCATAATCTACTTTCTGAGCCCCAGGTAGCTGTTTGCTCAGCAGCCAGTAAACAACTCTACCCAGGAAATCTCCTTTGAAGTAATCTGGTAAATGCAATGAGTTAAACTCAATTTTTTGTATATGTTCTTGAAATGTTTTTTCCAATATATTCTGATAAGTAGCGTGCCCCATTATGTAATGATTCAGGCTCAAGACTTTAATTTGTTTTTCAGTTTGTCTTTCCATAATTATTATAAATTTGGTTAATTATCGCTTTTGCCTCCGGTGAAATATTAGTAAAAACGATGTAATAACTATTTTCTTCATATTTATTTTTTCTCAAAACCTTACCATAAATATCTCCTACTATTGTCGTTCTATCCGAGCCAGTTAAGAAGCTCATCTTAATATTATCTTCTCGTGCTTTGAGCATAATATCTGAGTGCAGTTCAGCACCTTTGGCTGACAGCTTAACTAAGGTTCCTTTGGACGTACTGCCATCTAAATGCTTATCTTTCAGAACGCCATATTGTACGGGTAATTCGTCTTTTAGTTTGATGAGTAAATCTTCTTGTTTGGGCAGTTTGAGGTTGTACTTCCCATCGATACCTCCTACTTCATAAATGGTGATAAGCTCGTTAAACCCTTTTGGCTGTGCTGGGAAATCCCCATCTACTTGTAGGATGTCACCTACATCTTTGCGAGTATCCTCGGAAATTAAAATTTCGCCCCCCAATGTGTAAGATTCTATGCGAGCAGTGAGGTTGACATGACTGCCAACTACACCATATTTAGCGCGTTTCGATGAACCGATATTTCCGACTACAACTTCACCTGTGTTGATGCCAATACCCATTTCTATTCTGGGCAAGCCCAAGCGATCGTTCTTTTGGTTAACAGTATCCATAGCCAGCTGCATAGCTATGGCGCAAGCAACTGCTCTTTCGGCATCATCTTCTCTTTTTGTCGGCGCACCAAAAATGACTAAAATGGCATCGCCGATGAACTCGTCAATGGTGCCTTGGTACTTCATAATCACATCAGCCATATCCCCCAGGTAGATGTTTAACATCGAAACAACTGTTTCCGGTGGCAAACGTTCGGATACGGCGGAAAATCCTCTTAAATCTGACATTAAAATTGTAATTTTACGTCTCTCGCCGCCCAACTTCAATCCTTGGGGTGACTCAAGCAAACTGGCTACAACTTCATCGGTAAGGTAGCGACTAAAAGTGTTGCGAATTTCTCCTGCTGTACGGGCAATATAACTGGTAATGGCCATCGCAGATCCTGCAAAAGCCAGTACTGGCGGAACTACAGGAATCCACCAACCTTGCAGGAATGATAGGTAGCCGATCGACACTATACTTCCCACTGCCAACAGCATACTAGCCGTTCTCCGGATGGAAAATTTGGCCACACCTCCCTTATATCGGCGTATCCAACTTAAAATAGCACCAATAGCGGCAGCAGCAAAAATCCACAGCCACTCCAGCCACTCTGGCCAACTTTTGATTAAGGGACGACCTTCTAGTGCGGCGCTCAAAATCGCGCTTGTTAGATTGGCGTGAACTTCCACTCCAGAAGTTCGCTTGGGAATGCCGATGATACTGCTGCTGTAAGGAGTGTAGAGGAGATCGTTGAGGCTGTCTGCCGTTGAGCCGATCATCACGATGCGATCGCGCATCAAGTCGGACGGGATGCGATTCTCCAGTACATCCATCAAAGACACGCTCTTGAAAGTACCAGCCGGCCCGCGATAGTTTAGCAGAATCTGATATCCTCTGGCATCAGCACTTACATAGCCGCCATCATTGGCCTCAAAAGGAACAAACACCGTTTGACCCAATTGCAAATAATCTTGATTTTCAGCAGCGCCTTTAGGTTTGATGCCTTTTGCCTCAAGATAAATAAAAGCCAATCTCAGCGCCAAACTCTCTATGGTT
>NZ_JACJUP010000989.1:0-2676 GCF_014748295.1 Planktothrix sp. FACHB-1355
GGGAGTTCCCACGCCTACGCGAATCACCTGTCCCCGACGATTGAGGTAAGCGCACACCGGTTGGTTGATGTCGGTGCTGATGTCACCCAAGCGCTCGGCAAATTCGGGCGTAGTGATGCGATCGCCCGGTAAGCGCTGATGGTACAGCTTTTGCAACTGTTTTAGCTCACTGGATTTTAAACCTTGAAGGTTGCCGTAAATCGTTTCGATAATAGTTCTGGTTCCTTAAATTGGTCGAAGATTGTTTACTCGTCTATTTTAACTAATAGTAGGGAAGTGCTTCTACTCTGTGGGAGAGATTGGAATGGATCTCTTTTTCCTGAAAGGTCTGACGAGCTGACGCAGTATTTTCCTGCACTGTGACTCTTCTTTTCCTAATGCCCTGTTATAGCTGCGATATGCTTCGTCATGACGTCCCAGGTGAGACAATGCAGCACCTCGGAAAGTCCAAGCTTCTTTGTCTTCTGGTAAAATTTCTATAGCTTTGTTACAGCTACATAGAGCTTCTTCATAACGTTTTAGATGAATCAGCACAACGCCTCGGAAAACCCAAGCCGCACGGTAATCGGGTTGCATTTCTATGGCTTTATCGAAGCTGGCGAGTGCTTCTTCATAGCGACCTAAATCAGCCAGTGTTTCGCCTTGTTTGTACCAAAGATTATGGTTTTCGGACTGATTACCCTGGTTTTTATCGCTATTAGCATTAGCCTTCTCATAGCGGTCTAAGCTAGTCATAAGAGTTTTCCACTGCAAAGGTGGTTTTAAGAATCCATTGAATTGATTTTACTAGAGAGGCGATCGCATCTAGCGCGATCGCACCCAATTTACTCACCGCCTGACTGCGGCAGGTATTAACTGACAGTAGCAGGTATTGCTGTTAATTGGCGTGGGTGAGCCTTATTTGACCAATTTTCTACCGAATCTCGTTCGGGTTAAAACTTTTCCAGTTTGAGGAATGGCAAGATTCATCGGGTTGTCTGCGACCTTAATAGATAGATGCTCCAATCCAATTTTAGCTAAGTCTGGACAGGACGATCGCTCCCGACACCCCTAAAGATTTTGGATTTTGGATTTTGGATTTTGGATTGGCTGGACAATACTCGGACAAAGCTGGATATTCGGTGAAATTTCTTGATGATTATACTTGAAATTGTATGCTTTACCCGCATTCTTCCGGACAAATAATTCTAGGATAAACCTGCTTGTAATAATCACCTTGTCCGCCATAACCGGGTTTGATATATTCCTCGAAATATTTTTCCAGACCAGTTACGAACAGAATATTTATTTTGTCTTTGTTTGGTAAGTTGTCAATAATATCGTAAAAGTTACTGATGGGTTGCTCCAATCGCAAAACTTCAATATTTTTTTTGGGTATATCCTCGCGAACTCTTTTAATCAGACGCTCTCCTTCGGCTGGAGAACAGCGGACAAAGATTAATCCAAAGCCGTCTATCCAACTCAGAGAACGCACTAATGCTTCGTATTCTTCTTCTGGGTCTGCTGGTAAATCTTTGTCCCAGTCAATTAAAGTTTCTGTCATATCTGATTGCAAGCTTCTTTAAATTCATCAATCCCCTTAATTAAGGGATGAACATCGTACCAACGTTTAATTTCTTGCTGTTCCAAATAGCGATATTCTAAAAGACAGCGACTAAACAACAAGTTGCGATGCAGCTCATCATTTAGGATTCGCTTCGAGAGCGAAACTTTAGTCATTGGCGAAGATTTTCCACTATATCGCTACCCTAATTAAACTATAAATGATTAGGTACGCTAAGTGAACTTGCTCCGATCGCACTTCTCCATTCCTTCACATTTCTTTGCAATTCCTTCGATAACCAACCATCAAAGTAGGGATAAACTGGCAAACGCGCCACCAATTCCCACCCCGCAGGCGATAAAATTTGTTGCAATTTCTGATATTCTGGATGCGGATAATCGGGATTTACTTCATCTATTGGCCCGATACCTCCCAAATCTCGCGCACCTGCATCTAAGCACGCTAATAACCAACTTGGTTCTTTCACCAAATTGGGTGGAATTTGTATAGTAATATCTGATGGTAATATCTGACGAGCTTTGGCTATTAGTTCTGGTAATTGATGCGGGTCAAAAGGTGGGGCATCAAAAGTTTGTTGGCTGCCGGGACTGTGGGGTTGTAAAATTACTTCTTGGATGTTATGATAGCGTTGGTGAATGTGTGAAATTGCCTCTAAAGTTTCCCAGCGATCGCCTGAACTCTCCCCGATTCCCAAGAGCAAGCCAGTGGTAAATGGAATCGCTAACTCTCCTGCCCATTCTAACTGTTGCAGGCGGTATTCGGGTATTTTACTGGGAGCGTGTTTGTGAACGGTATTCAACAGCTTGGGTGTTAGTTGTTCTAACATTAACCCCATCGAGACATTCACATTTTTGAGTTTGGCCATTTCTTCACAACTGAGCGGCCCAACATTGGTGTGAGGTAAAAATCCCATTGATAGCGCCAGTTGGCACAAATCGTAGATAAGTTGAAACCAAGCTTGTCGCCGTGACGAACGGGGATGAACTTCGCCGCTGAGGATGAGAATTTCGCAAATGCCTTTATCTTGGAGGGATTTTAGCAGAATTTCCGCATCTGGTAAAGTCAGCCACGGACTTTTACCGGGGTCGAACCGAAAATTGCAGTAAGCACAT
>NZ_JACJUP010000099.1:0-10501 GCF_014748295.1 Planktothrix sp. FACHB-1355
CTAAATATGGGGAAAAAAAACCCGTGTTTCAGGGGCATAGAGTAGCGAGAGGATTGTATAAAACAGCCAATGGTAGGTTATTAAATGCCGATGTGAATGGGTCATTTAATATTACCAGAAAAGTAATTCCTGATGTCTTAGACCAAGGAATAAAGGGTTTGCCGTTTAACCCTCTGGTGCTTGACCCACTACGAATGACTGCACTTTCCGCCTGTGAGTAGGTTTGAGTAAGTAAAGTTTGAGCGGTTTGCCCATCATTACCTTTGGATCGGATACAACTATTTGTTTTAGTTGTTTCTGCATTGTCTTCGATCGTCACTTGCTTCTTCTATGATGTCATTTTGGAAAAAATAGGCAAGGGGTGCAAGGAATTGGTTTTCGTAGCATCAGTCGATATCTGTGTATTAAACTCAGAACAAGAGAGTTACAGGAGAAAGCCTGTGTCCAATTATATAAAAGTGCTAAAACAAGCAAGAGAACTCACTCCAGAGGAGCAACTGCAACTGATAGACGACTTGATATCGGTAGCTCGTCACCGAGTTACGGCTAAACCAAAGCGTAGCATTATGGAGTTGCGCGGGTTGGGTAAGGAAATCTGGAAAGGGATTGATGCACAAGAATATGTCAATCAGGAAAGAGACTCATGGAATGGTTAACCCAGCTAGAGGGACGAGTTGTGGGATTGGATAGTGCGCCGCTGATTTACTTTATCGAGGAAAATCCCACAACTAATGTCACTATCAAACGTTTGACTATTAAGTTTAAGCCTGAAGTCTATTTTTAGTCCAAGGGACAGACTCTTCTTTCTCAGTTACACGGCTGAAGTAGTCCCCTTCGTAATCAAAGAGATATAGTAGCACAAGTTCTAAATACCAAAGGCCAAGTTTCCAAGCCTGAGATTTTCCTAACGATGGGAGTTTGGAAATTTTATTGCGCTTTTTCGGATGACCAGCATGAACAATACTGTTACGTATTTCTGTTAAAGCGTGTGGGCCATCTTCCCAATTTAAGCCTTCTTCTTTGGAAAATTCACCTAATTCCTGAAAATTTTCAGGAATTTTCGATGGAATACCGATTTCTGAAAAAAGCTTTCTTAGCTTCTCTGCTGCGCTTACTTTTCGTTCATTAAAACTACCTGGACTGATAATTTTTCTATCTTCTACAAGAAGAACCCAAGAAAGAAGTTCAAAGGCAGCTTGTTGTAAAACAATAGAACCTTGTATTGCTCCTGCTTGAGCATTGCTTTCCATGTACCAGTGAATCGCTAACCTTATAGGCTCCTTCCAGGTATCATTATTCCAGCAATGCCAGAAGCCGGGAAAAGCTCTACTAATATTTTCACCATTTGCATCATCAGAAAACCAAGATTCGATATCCTTCCGCCAAGGTGATAATTTATAAGACTTCCATTTTTCCCAAACCTTTTCGTCTTTTATGTTATGACCAACTTGCAGAAGTGGAGCAATCCAGAAGCCTCTGGAAAATGATAAGAAGTAAGATAAGCCTTCCAAAAATTTATTAGCATCATCTGACGGAAAAGCTGATTTGTCGGCACGTTCTAGCTTTCCTACATGGGTTATAGCATAGCCTCTTTGAGATTTAATAGTTTTGATGATGTCGTCTATGTTTGGAAGGCTGTCGATAGTGACAGTCCATCCATATGCTTCCATCTGTAATCTACCTGTGTATATATGCTTTACTCCTAAGCTTTTTGCTGATATACAGCTTCCAAGAAAGGGGTGAAAATTAGTCAAATGAAAGATAACATAAGATAAATCTTGTCCGTCACCTAATATAATTCCTTTTTTGGGTATGCCAGAAAAACGAGAACTAAGAATATCTTCAGAAATATCTTCAGAACAAATAGAAACTTTTGTCAAAGTGCTATCTGATAATTTTAAATTCGCTTGTTCTAGCTCTAATTCTAATGGTGATTCAGTATAGGGTAAAAAATCAAATTTAACCTTTGGAGAAGGAAGCCATTCAAAAAATACGCTACCGTTCCCTTTAATCACGGTTTTTTGTTGAGTAATTTCTAACTCGCCTTGATATAGCTGAATAGGTTGGTTGGACTGCTCATTTCGGTAAATTGGCATGAGGGCTGATGGGAATGATTCAAAAGACGAATCCATAGATTTCATTTTTATATTTAAGTTAAATGGTGATAAAATACTTTATGACATACTAATACTTGAAGTCACGATCCGGAAAATATACATAAAATTAAACAACAAAAAGGGCGGGCAAGATGCCCACCCCACAAGAGATTTTATTCACTCACGCAAGAGGCGGCGATTTGCGATTCTTGCCAGAGTTTGAACAAGAAGAACTCAGTTCGATCGCTCAAGGTGACCACGAACACGCCTTCATCTTTCTCCGTACCTGCCGAAACCCAATTGCCGCGCAAACCGATTTCGACATATTCTGCATCGCAAGCACAGACAGAGATGATTTCGGAGTCTTCGCGCTGCGCCTCGATTTCCAAACGATCGACTCCAGGTAAATCGGCAGGCAGCAGAAACGAAGCTGTGCTAGGTTCGACGCAAATATGCCAACCAGCTCGCAGCGACAGAATCACTCGTGCCGTGACCCAATCTTCAAGGAATTGAGCCAGACGCTCTAATTGAAAGCCATTTTCGGTGTAAGTGAGTTTCAGCATGGTGTTGTCGGGTTTCTCCCGCTATTCCAAGTTTTGTTGCTGTTGTTCGCGCCAGAACTGTTCAGCAAAAGTGACAACTGGGTGCATCGGTGCTTTCGGTTGGGTACGGAGTGGCATTCCAGCTTGTACCGGAGTGCGATCGCCCTTACGAGCATTACACCGATCGCAGGCAGTAACTACGTTATCCCAGGTGTGTTTTCCGCCTTTTGACCGGGGAATTACGTGATCCAAGGTCAGGTTTTTGGTGCTACCGCAGTATTGGCAGGTATAGTGGTCGCGCCGCAGAACTTCTCGCCGGTTCACCGGGGGAACCTTCCAGAGACGTTCGTTGCCGGCTAAGGTCAGACGGATTTGTTTTGGCACGTCGAACACCAAAGAAGGCGATCGCACTTGCCAAAAGTTATCTTCTATACGATCGAGCGGTTCCGCCTTACCTGTTACCAGCAAGACAATTGCTCGCTTAATATTGACTCGACTCATCGGCAGGTAGTTCTTTGAGAACACGACTACCGACTGCGTTAGTACATCTGTTGGATTACGCCTATGAGGTTGCGATGTTGTGGTCACGACTTCACTCCTTATACAAGAACCCCCGCTTCTGTTTGGTAGGAAGCGGGGGTTAGAAGGCTTTGGGTTCTTCTTGTTCTATATAGGTACAGCTATTCGTCTGTACCCCCCGCTTCGTTTGCTTGAATCTGCACCTGGATTAGGTTGATGATTGGCGATCGTATAATCGTCTTCTCTCTCTTTTATTTGTTCTCCTAATCCATAAATACTCCTAAACAGGCAATCCACGCCAATAGCCCCGCCCAAGCGCCTCATGGCGCTTGTCCCGCCGCCGAAGCGTAGGGTGAGGGGCATTAGAGTGGATAGGGACTGTTGGAGTTTCACTGTTGTAATTGTTGAAGGCTGTTATCTGAAAATCTTACTTTTTAAATACTACACTTGTATTATAGATTTGTCCACCCATTTAGGAGAAAAATCATGCACGCCTTAACTCGGACTGCAACCACTGATATGGACGTAACCAGCATACGCTTAGAGCGAGACTTAAAGGATAGACTCAAAGAACTGGCTGGCAACCAAGGCTATCAAGCCCTTATTCGAGAAATCCTGTGGAATTACGTCCAGCAGAAATCCGGTGCCTTTAAACCACAGTTTTCGAGGTCTGACATTCGGGCAAGCATTCCAGCGACAGCAGAACGGGAAGAACGTTGCGTCCTCACAGGTCAGTTTATCCGACCGCAAGAGCCTATGTTATTGGGACTCACGCGCCACGGAGAATTGGTTCCACTTAGCGTCGAAAGTTTGGCAGCCAGTTAAAGACAGACTTGTTGCCAGTATAACAATAGAGCGATCGCCACGAGGAGCGATCGACAGGTTTTCTAGTTTCTCTGGTTTCCAGGCAGAACCTGGGAACCAGAGAAACCTATGTAAATGAATCTCCGGCACGCTAGACGAACGATAAGGGTAAATTGAAGTCGTGAAATCAACTTTATACATAACGGCAAAAGTTTTGCCAGGAAACAGAATTGAAATTCAATCTCCCAGCCTTTCCGTTGGAGAAACTGTCGAAGTAGTTATTCTAGTTCCAGAAGCAAATCCTGATTCTGTTGAAGATGGAAATCTTTTCTTAGAACAACGTCTTGCTTTCTTAAAATTACCAATAGCCGAACGCAGAAGAATTCTCGAAAGTCAAGCCGAGAAAATCCTCGCTCACTATCAACAAGATTCTGATTAGAAAGAATTAATGTTTCTAGAGGCTCTGCTTCCTCAAAATATGTAAAAATAAAGAAACGAAACTTGCGATCGCAATTTGCAGGCGGTAACTACCATGCAGCTAATCAAACGAACAACCCTCCACTATCAGGAAGGAAGTTCCGATAAAGTGTACGAAGTCGATTTGTGCCAAGTTGGAGAAAACCGATATACGGTCAACTTTCGTTACGGACGCCGAGGTGCTAATCTCAAGGAAGGCGTCAAAACCGAACAAGCGGTGCCATTGGCCCAAGCACAGAAAATCTTCGACAAATTAGTTGCAGAAAAGGTTAACAAAGGCTATCGGGATGTCAGTATTGCGCCTGCAAGTGAAACTACTGCACCAAAAGCAGTTCGCCAGAAAAATCCAGATGCACGCAACCAGGCTATTTTAAACCGTTTAGCCGATCGAAATCCACACAAATGGCCTTTAGAAAGAGCAATCTGGCGTGCAGGCGAACTGAAAATCCCTGAAGCTACACCTTTACTTCTCCAACTTCTCGGTACTGGCGACCCCCTCAGAGATTATTGCATAGTTTGGGCTTTGGGTTGGTGCGGCAATGTGGAAGTTACACCAACCCTTCAACGAATTTATGAGGATATTAACAAACCTGACTTTGTTCGTCGCATCGCGTGGGAAGCTTTATTTAAATTTGCCGATGCAGCGACAAAAGCAAGAATGCGTGCTGAGAAAATAGCAGAATTGCCGTCTGAATTGCGCGAACTAGCTAAAAATGGCACGGCAGAAGAATTCGCAAATGTGTTGCGCGGGTATTTGGAATATCGTACTAACCAACAAGTTACCGCACTTTACAGCCAAGATTACCAGCGTTTTGTCGTACTCGATATTATCTACCAAATCGATAACGAGTATGTGCGTCCAGTTTTATTGGAAATTTTGCAGAATGTCAGATTTTTGCCTAACACCTTCCAGCGAATTCGCCACATCTTTAAGATGGCTGAATATCGCCACGATGCAGAAGTATTCGGAATCCTGACATATCGCTTTGAAAAAGAGAAGCCAAATTATCACAGCAATCGCTATTGGGTGAGACTTCCAGATGGAACTTACATAAGTAGTAACGCTAGTAGATACAATCCTCAAACAAGACAATATGAAAGTTTGGGAAATCAAATCGAAGCGGAACTGAAGCGTCCTAATTGCAGGATTGCTTACAATGACAAGACACAGGAATATTTGCGGCGGCGCACTTGGCAAACGCTTCGACAGTTGGGTGAAGAAGGCGATTCTAACTATGTTAAAATGGCTGTTAGTGTCTTGTTACAATATTCAAATGCAGATGCTCAACCAGCCAAGCAGACAGCTTTTTATCGATACGATCGCACTAATAACTGGACTCGCGTAGCTTCCCACAGCGATTGGGATGCCTACGCTGCCTATCTAACATTTAACCACATCCTCTATGAAAATAGTCCGCGCTACGAATTAAAGGAAAATTCAAAAGCGTGGCGCTGTCGAAATTCCTACAAACCGGGAAATCCAGAACCTGATGTCAGGGAAGAAGCTTTTCCGCAACTTTGGGAACAACAACCAGCAGAACTTTTGCATTTGCTTTTGTCAAGTAGCTGTCGTCCGGTGCATCATTTTGCAGTCAAAGCATTGGGTGCGTGTCCGCAGTTTTGCGCGGAAATAGATCTGGATACTGCTATTAAATTGCTGAACAAACTTTATGAAGTGACGGTAAGGTTTGGGTTTGAGATTGCGCGTAACTTATATAATTCTGCCGAACCTCAGCGCGAGTTGGTTACGGCTGTGGTAAATTGTATAGTTGGTGAAGTGCGTGCAGAGGCTTATCGCTGGATTGAAGAAGGACGCGATCGCTATCTTTCCGATATCAATTTTATCGCAGATTTAGTTACCAGCGACTACCCCGACACTCGCCAATTCGCACGCCGACTCCTGAGTTCTTCAGTCATTACGGAAAATGCAGCAAAACTGCTAATTGCGCGAATCATCACCGAAATCTTAGCCTTATCTCCCAAATCGGATATCAACCCAGTTTACCAAGACAACATCGGCGAAAAAGTAAAAGACATAGCCGAAACTTTACTAACTTGCTTCACTCCTCAGCTACGCACCTTGGGTATGTCAGTTATTCACGATTTGCTAGAACATCCGCAGGTAGAAATTCAAGAATTTGGCGCTCGCATTCTATTAAATCACGAAATCGCCGCCGCCGATTTGCCGCCGGGATTAATCGATTCTTTGATGAATTCTCCCTACGAATCTGTACGCGGAGTAGGTATCCGAATTTTCGGTCAACTTCCCGACCCCACCTTGCTGAGTCAATACTCGCTGCTGGTAACAATGCTAACTCACGAATTAGCAGATATACGCAATGCGATTCGTCCGGTAGTGCGACGACTTTCCGCAGATTACCCGGACTTCGCCGCGAGATTGGCAACAGCGACGATCGATATGTTAATGGGGTCGGAAGCAAAAGAGGAAATTCGGGTTGCGATCGTTCGCTTGCTGAAAGAAGACTTACCTGGATGGATGACTGGTGTTACCAAAGATACAGCCTTGAGATTGCTGAAAGCCAAATCTTCCGCGACTCAGGAATTAGCCGGTTATGTGCTGAGTGCAAATCGCGATAAATGGGCAAATGATTTTGAGACAATAGAGATAGTTAGACTGGCGGATAACGAAATATTGTCTGTGCGAGAAGCGGCGCGAGAAATGTTTTTGCACAATCTCAATCGCCTGCGCGGAAACGAACAGGAAATGTTATCCGCAGTGCGAATAGTCGAGTGCAAGTGGGAGGACTCGCGGGAATTTGGATTTAGACTATTCAATACATTCTTCACCGCCGATGATTTGACACCCAACGTTTTAGTTAGTCTTTGCGATAGTGTGCGCGAAGATGTCCGCACTTTTGGCAGAAATTTAGTCATTCGTTACTTCAATGAATCCTACGGACAAGAATATCTGCTGAAATTCAGCGAACATCCCACAACAGATATGCAGATGTTTGCCACCAATTATCTGGAAAACTACGCAGTTAACAATCCCGAACGATTGCAAGAGTTGACACCATACTTTATAACTGTACTGTCGCGTGTAAATAAAAGTCGCGTCGCCAAACAGCGCATCTTTGCCTTTTTGGATAAAGAAGCGCAAAAAACAGAGGAAGCAGCGCGAGTCGTCGCCGAAATACTCACCCGACAATCAGTAACAATGGCAATTGGCGATAAAGCGACAGCAATTCAAAGTATGGTGAAAATCAAAAAAACCTATCCCCATCTTGACTTACCGATTCAGGTAAAACCGATTTCGGAAATTAGAAGATAGAAAACCTCACCCCCCGACCCCCTCTCCGCTGCGGAGAGGGGGAGGAAGAGAGAGGTTGATGTTAGCGCGTAGCGATCGCACCCATGCCTAAAAAAATTAGAGAATTGAAAAACTTGTTACTAAAAGCAGGATTTACTTACCGTTCTGGAAAGGGCAGTCATACAAAATGGTATCATCCGCTTCTACCCATACCTATTACTCTATCAGGCAATGATAGCAATGATGCTAAACCGTACCAGGAAAAAGACGTAAACAATGCGCTTGAGAGAGTACAGCAAATTCAAGGACAACAGGAGGAAGAAGAATGAAATATCACTATACCATAATAATTCAATGGTCAGATGAAGATAAATGTTATATCGTCAGTCTTCCTGAATGGGGAGAATTCTGCCACACACACGGAGATACATACGAAGAAGCGCTGGAAAATGCCCAAGAAGTGCTAGAACTTCTAGTAGAATCGTCATTAGAAGACGGTAAACCTCTGCCAGAACCTCAAACATTTGGAAAGTTGCTTCAGATTGCTTAAAATATAGCAAACGCTAAGGTGTAATGAAAGTTCTTAATTCCACCAAACTCAAGATTTCTAGATTCTTCTTCCCCTAGTCCCGACGCCCTAGCTATAACGATCGAGGAATAACAAACTATGGAAGTAAACTACGCCTACAAAGGAAATACCGCCGTAATTGACAGGGGCGATCGCACTCAAATGTCCTTCTCCCCGGACACCAAGCGCGAACCCACTTTTTTCATCGGCGAACTGCGCCAAAACATTGCTTTTCGCGAAGCTATCAGCGCCTTACACGATGTCGTCGTTTCCGACTTGCGGTTTAAACCAAAAGACAAAACCGCTTACAAAGAATGGGCGGCGAAACAGATGCAGATAGACTGGCAATTAGTAGCTGTCCAAAAACAAGAAGTTGCTAGTCGTATGAAGCAACTGCAAGAGGAACTCAAAGAACTTAATAACAACAGTTACCAGCGTCTCAAACCATATTACGATGCCAGAGATAAATTTCGCAACTATGTTTTTCAAAAGCAATTAGACCTGTATTTCTTATTCGATCCAGTTATCACAGTTCATCCAGATGAGATATTTTTTGAGTGCTTCAGCGTCGATGAATCCAGTTACGGACGCCTGGGTGCGAGTTACGAAGTATTCAAAAATATCGACGAATTCGCCTGCGGTACAACTAACATCGATTATTCCCACGACTTGTATAACGAATTTCAGAAAATCCGCAGTTACAAGACTACCAAATTAGAAGTAGATCCGTCAGGTTTTGAAGTTCAAACTACTAACGAAGAAGCTTTCAAAGAAGTCAAAATCGATTTACCGGATAGCTGGGTCAGAGGATTTTTACAAGTAAGTTCCGCAATGTCTTTACCGGCGACCCGATTCGATTTGCACCCGATGGATATCCACAATATGTGTTTGGTTTTGCGCCGCCACAAGGAAAAGCAAGGCCCGCGCAGTATGCGGTATCATTTAAAACCAGGGGAACCAGTGCGGGTGATTTTTGAACCGTGGAATATCGAGGTAGTTTGTCCGCGATCGCCCTACACGGGAACCTCAGAACAAGTCATCCGCGTTTGGGGACGCCGCCGCCTCCTCATCCTGGAACGTCTCATCGCCGTTGCTAAAAAGTTTACCGTCCACCTACTCGGTACGGGTATGCCTTCCTTCTACGTCGCCGATTTGGGCGATATGTCTTTCACCTTGGGATTGTCGGGATGGACTGCTAACGACTGGTCGCGATCGGGCAATTTTGACCTGATGACATCCCGCACAGAGGTAGACAACCTCACAAAACTCTCTATTTTCGAGATGCTGAAGCGGGATTGGTTACAAACGCCTGATTCGATCGCCAATCGCCTAAATGTCGATCGTTCTGTCGTTCTCAGCGCTCTCAGTGCTTACACGCAAGCGGGGCGTGCTATTTTTGACTTAAATAAGCAAGTGTATCGGGTGCGGGAATTGAGTCGGGAACCGTTACCGATGGATAAGTTACGTTTTGCTAACGAACGTGAAGAAAAGGCATCTCGCTTCTTGAGTCAAAATGCGGTGCGGGTGACTTCCTGTACTGGCGATCCGTCGAATGTGTTGATTTTGCAAGGCAATGTTAAAGATAAGGAAAAAACTTACACTCCCTCTTTGACGATCGACTCGGATAGTCGTATCATAAATGCAGAATGTACCTGCAATTGGCATTTCCAAAATAAGCTGTTCAAAGGCCCATGCGAACACATTTTGGCACTGCGAACTCAGCACCTCCGTCAAAGCAGGTAATTTGTTAACGCGCTACGCCAGAAGGCCCAACAGCCTTGCAATCCGGGCAGTGGATCGCTGTCCTTGCGTTTAGTTCGATCGCGCATCACTAGCCCGCTCTTTACTGTGCGTAGTGTCAGGTAGTATCGCTATTACGGTTTGGTTTCCGCGAAACTAATGAGCGATACTACCTGCACTACGCTTGAGTTGATCGGTCTAGTCCTGAGATGTTTACGAAGGGGCAACCTGATGGCAGTAGCGCATTATTTTTTCTTTCAATTAATCGAAATAGAAAATTTGTAGGGGAGAAGCATTCGGGCGACAATTTATCACGTAAAACCCAAAATTTTATATCCGAATGCTTCGCCCTCCCCCACTAATAATATGGATACCATTGAGCGATCATCATCTTTCCACCGCCACCGAGCTCGCCGCAGCACATGCTCTACCGTTGGCTCCCCGGCCCCGCCGAGGCGGTCGGTTTGGGGCCCATCCGCACGGC
>NZ_JACJUP010000990.1:0-2710 GCF_014748295.1 Planktothrix sp. FACHB-1355
ATGATACCCTTCACAACTTGCGTCTGTTGTCAAATATATTAAGCGATCGCGGCTATAAAGTGCGATGCGTACCCAAGGGAACGATGGCTCTGGCGACAGCGCGTTTATCTCCGCCAGACTTGATATTGCTAGATATTATGATGCCAGAAATGGATGGCTACGAAGTCTGCGAACAGCTAAAAACAGACGCGCTGACTTCCGATATACCGGTTATTTTCATCAGTGCTTTACACGAAGCGCTAGATAAAGTCAAAGCCTTTGCCATTGGCGGAGTAGACTATATCACCAAACCGTTTCAAGTAGAAGAGGTTTTGGCTAGGGTTGAAAATCAATTGCGCTTGCAGAAGCTGCAAAAACAACTGGCAGAGCAAAATGCCTTGTTACAGGAAGAAATTCGGGTGCGGCGCGAGGCGGAAATGGCTTTGCGGCTGCAATTAAAGCGGGAACAGCTGGTGGGAGCGATACTGGAACGCATTCGTTCCTCTCTCAATTTAGAGGAAGTGCTGACAGTGGCAGTTAGGGAAGTGCGATCGTTTTTGTCAACCGATCGCATCATCATTTACCGTTTTAACCCCGACTGGAACGGAGTAGTAGTTGTCGAGTCGGTAGCGTCAGGGTGGACATCCACTTTGGGAATTGAGATTGGGGACGAATGCTTTATCAAAACCTATATTCCCCTTTACCAGCAAGGACGCATTCGAGCGCTTCCAGATATTATCGGATCAGATTTGCAGCAGTGTCACAAAAATCTGCTCGGTAGATTCGAGGTGAAAGCTAGCTTAGTAGTCCCCATCTTGTATGGAGAAGAAACGAGCGAAAATGCCAATTCATTAATTCCCAATCAGTTATGGGGACTGCTAATTGCCCATCATTGCCAAGGAGAAAGAGAGTGGCACTCATCAGAGATAGAATCTCTCAAACAACTGTGCCTGCAATTGGCGATCGCCATCAAGCAATGCACCCTCTTTGAACAAGCTAAAACAGAAATTGCCGAACGCAAACAAGCAGAGGAAAAGCTGCGACAGAGCGAACAGCGTTTTCGCGATGTCTCCGAAGCAGTGGGCGAATATCTATGGGAAGTAGACGCTAACAACACCTACAGCTTCGTTACCGACAGAGTGAAATCGGTTAAAGGATATGCACCTTCCGAATTAATCGGACACAAGCCGATCGAATTCATCTGTCAAGAAGATATTGAAAAAGTTAGAAATATATTCAGCGATGCCTTTAGCAAAAAATGCACCTTTAAACTACAACATCGCAATATCACTCCCTCTGGTGAAATTGTTTGGGAAGAAGTCGTTGGCATTCCACTTTTCGACAATCAAGGTAATATAGTCGGTTTTCGCGGCACCGGACTAAATATTACAGAACGCAAGCAAGCAGAAGAAGCACTGCAAAAAGCGAAAGAAGCTGCCGATGCAGCAAATCGCGCCAAGAGCGAATTCCTCGCCAACATGAGCCACGAACTGCGAACGCCGCTTAATGCCATCTTGGGATTTACTCAAATAATGAACCGCGATTCATCCCTTCACCAAGAGCAGCGGGAGCATCTGAGAATCATCAATCGCAGCGGCGAGCATTTGCTGTCACTGATTAACGACATTCTAGATATGTCCAAAATTGAAGCTGGCAGAACAACCTTTAATGAAAAGACCTTTGACTTAATTCATCTGCTAGAGAGCCTGGAAGAAATGTTGCGATTAAAAGCTTCTAGTAAAAGCTTAGATCTTCGCATTAAGTATACCCCAGATATTCCTCAGTACGTGCGAACTGACGAGGGTAAATTGCGCCAAGTTTTGATTAACCTGCTGGGAAATGCGATCAAATTCACTGAAGAAGGAAGCGTAACCCTGCGCGTCAGAGTGGGAGACTGTGAGAGTGGGAGAGTGGCAGATGCCCAACAACTTCTTTCTCCCCCTTATCTGCTCCCCACCTCAACTGGGCCTCACTTTTTCGACCTTTTGTTTGAAGTGGAAGACACTGGCCCTGGTATTGCCAAAGAAGAGATGCACAAGTTATTTCAAGCTTTCGGACAAACAGAAATCGGTAGACAATCTCAACAAGGAACTGGGTTGGGTTTAGCCATCAGCAAAAAATTCGTGCAACTGATGGGAGGAGATATCACCGTCAGCAGTAAAGTGGGTATAGGAACAAAATTTGCATTCAATATCCAGGTGCGTTTAGCTCGATCGCAGGAAGTAGAGACAGCCAAGGAATCCAGGAAGGTAATCGGTTTAGCGCCTCACCAACCTGAATATCGCATCTTGGTAGTCGAAGATGTCAAAGTCAGTCGCCTTCTATTGATCAAACTTCTGGCGTCGGTCGGCTTTTGCGTGTGCGAAGCTACCAACGGCAGCGAAGCAATTGCCCTATGGGAAAGTTGGAAACCCCACCTAATTTTTATGGATATGCTGATGCCGGTGATGGACGGATATGAGGCGACCAAACATATTAAAGAGCGAGCTAGCGGTCACCAAACCGCAATTATAGCTCTGACTACTAATGCCTTTGACGAACAGCGAAACTCTGTTTTGTCAGCAGGCTGCGATGATTTTATTCGCAAGCCTTTCCGAGAGCAGTTAATCTTTGACAAAATTGCTGATTATTTGGGGGTAAAGTATATCTACGAAAAGCGGTTGCCAGAGCAAAGGCAAAAAGCAGAAGCTCGAAAAGAAAGTTCATCTGACCATTTAGGAGGAGTTTATTC
>NZ_JACJUP010000991.1:0-2648 GCF_014748295.1 Planktothrix sp. FACHB-1355
GTAGCAGCCGGTCAGGTGCGGATGTTGCCTAAAACATTGGCAGCGATACAAGCTGGTAATGCCCCCAAAGGAGATGTATTGGGAACGGCGAGGTTAGCTGGCATTATGGCTGCGAAACAGACTGCCCAATTGATACCCTTGTGTCATCCCCTGCCGCTTTCTAAAGTAGAAGTGCAAATAACGCCCGATTCGGAATTGCCGGGATATCAAATTCGGGCGGAAGTCAAGACTAAGGCGGAAACGGGGGTGGAAATGGAAGCGCTGACGGCGGTGTCGGTAGCAGCGCTCACCCTATACGATATGGCAAAAGCTTTAGAGAAATCGATGCAGATTGAAGGAATTCGTTTGCTGAGTAAAACCGGTGGGAAATCGGGAGATTATCGGCAAGAAAGTTAGAGAATTCAACAAGCCTGCCAATTGCCAGAACTGGCAACTCTTCTAAAAACTGCTTTAATGTTGATAATTTGAGCTATAACCGCAAGCAGCCCCGCGCTCTACCTGTTAAGGTGAGCGTCGGGAGTATGTCACGCAGTTTTAAGTTTGTCTGTGAATCCAAGTTGGGAAAACAGGTGACTTATGACTCGTTTTTAGCGATTTGCAATCGAAACCTTATCTTTAGGCGTAAATATGGCAGAAACTAATGGCGTGATGATGCAGTATTTCCATTGGTATAACTCCAACGATGGTACTTATTGGGAGGAAGTGCAGAATAAAGCAAAAGAATTGGCTGAAGCGGGGTTTACAGCACTGTGGTTACCACCGGCTTTCAAGGGCAAAAGCGGCGCGGAGGATGTGGGCTATGGGGTGTACGATTTGTTCGATTTGGGTGAATTTGACCAAAAAGGGAGTGTGCGAACAAAGTACGGCACCCGCGAACAGTACTTGGCTGCCATTAAGGCATTACAAGCTGAAGGAATTGAAGTTTATGCCGATGTGGTTCTCAACCACAAGGATGGTGCGGATGAGACGGAAATGGTGAAGGCGACACCATTCTACGGACACGATCGCAGTACCCCAAGCGGCGAACTTCAGGAAATCGAAGCCTACACATACTTTAAATTCGCCGGTCGCAAAGGCAAGTATTCTACTATGGAGTGGCACTGGTGGCATTTTGATGCGGTTAACTACAATCACCAGCGTCCGGAGGATTTGAACACCGTTTATCTGCTGGAAGGTAAAAGCTTTGACGATTTTGTCAGTCTGGAACAGGGCAATTTCGCTTTTCTGCTAGGGTGTGACTTGGATATGGAAAGTGAAGAGGTGCGGGAAGAATTAGCACGCTGGGGCAAATGGTATCTGGACACCACAGGTGTAGATGGTTTCCGACTGGATGCGATCAAACACATCTCTTCCTGGTTTTTTGTAGACTGGTTGGATGAAATGCGCCAATACGCTCAACGCAATTTCTTTGTTGTCGGTGAGTACTGGACATCGGATCTGGAAACGCTGCACTGGTATATCAATAATACTGGTGGCCGAATGTCCCTTTTTGATGTGCCGTTGCACTTCAATTTCCATACTACTAGCCAAGCGGCGGGACACTACGATATGCGGCATATTCTGAATAACACTCTGATGCAGCAACAGCCTTCTTTGGCGGTGACGTTTGTGGAAAACCACGATTCCCAACCTTTGCAGTCGTTGGAATCGTTTGTGGCTTCTTGGTTTAAGCCTTTGGCTTATGCTTTGATTCTATTGAGGCAGGAAGGTTATCCCTGTGTTTTCTATGCTGACTATTACGGCGCAGAGTATGACGATAAAGGGATTCACATCAAGATGGAATCTCACCGTTATGCGATCGATAAGTTTCTTTACGCTCGCAAACACTATGGCTACGGGCCTCAGTACGATTACTTCGACCATCCCAATATTATCGGCTGGACGCGCTTGGGCGACTCCGAACATCCCAAGGGAATGGCTGTGATGATGAGCGATGGCCCAGGTGGCAGCAAGTGGATGGAGGTGGGTAAACCTAACTCAACTTTTGTTGACTTAATGGAATATATCAAGGAACCTGTGCATACTAATGAGGAGGGCTGGGGCGAGTTTCCCTGCGATGGTGGTTCGGTTTCCGTGTGGATTGAGCAGTAGTAGTTCTAACTGAATCAAAGTAATAAGTTCGAGATAAATATTTCTCGAATGCGGTTATCTTTTTTTTGATTGAGGACTGCTGATGTTTTGGCGATCGTGCTGACAGGTGCGATCGCATCTTACTTTTTTCCATCTACATTTAGATTACTGAGGAACTAGGAGCTTTCGCTATCTATCTTTAGGTTGATTTATGGCGGTTGATTTCACTGAGCTAAAATGAATGCTAATCAACTTAAAACTCCTTTGGAGGACTGAGGATGACACAACCATCTATGAGTGAAGGCGAATTAGCCAAAATGAAAGAACTGCGCGAACTGGCTAAAATTACCGAGCATCAAATGAAGGAATTAGCTGATTTTACTCTAGAGATAAACCAGAAATATAAAAAAAGTTTAGCCGAAATCAGAGTTGCTAATAAATTGCAGAGTCGTGGAATGGAGTAGTTTAGTCATCCAGAATTTCATCATAATCTATCCGTATACACAAGCGCGTAATAGTGAGTTATGAAAATCGAAAGTATCCGCCTAAAAAATTTTAAAGCTTTCAGAGAACTTGAA
>NZ_JACJUP010000992.1:0-2707 GCF_014748295.1 Planktothrix sp. FACHB-1355
TCTGCTTTATCCTAGCGCGGTTAATAGTGTAGCAGATGCCGATTTTCGATAAATTTTGCTGTCAAGATTTTCGCTGTGAGATTTTTTTGGTAGGATTTATAATTTTGGCTGATTTGACATCCTCCCGCTGCTAATCGCATATTGTGGGATATCTGTCTTGGTTGACTCTGCGATCGCACCAAGAGTTCCAAAATGCAAAATGACTGTAAATCCTTATTTTTCCCTCTTTGACGTTATGCAGAAATACAAACAATCTATCATCGCAAAGGCGAGTCGGTTGTCCGTAAAACGGACATTAGCAAAACTTACCGCAGGCATTGCCCTGCTACTGCTTCCCTCTGCCTGTCAGACTCAAAATAGCAGCGGTGGAGTTAAGATTGGCACCCTCTTACCCATCACCGGAGACTTATCTCAGTTTGGTTCTCCCATGCAGGATAGCGCCAGCCTTTTGGTTAAAACAGTTAACGGCTGTAACGGTGTTTTGGGTAAGCCTGTACAACTAATCTCGGAAGACGATCAAACTCAACCCGCCGCCGGTGCAGCAGCAATGACTAAACTAGCAGAAGTGAATCGCGTTGCCGGTGTGGTGGGTGCTGCTGGCAGCGCCGTTTCCAGCGCCGCCATTGATATTGCCGTTCGCAATCAAGTCGTGCAAATTTCTCCTTCCAGTACCAGTCCGATTTTTAGCGAAAGAGCAAAAAAAGGCGATTTTAAGGGGTTTTGGTTCCGCACCGCACCGCCGGATACATTTCAAGGTGAAGCACTGGCAAAATTGGCCAAAGCAAGAAAATTCCAGTCTGTGGCGGTTATGGCTATCAATAACGATTATGGCAAGGGCTTGGCCCAATCTTTTATGACAGCGTTTGAAGCTTTGGGTGGCAAAGTGGTCAATCGAGATAAACCCGTTCTATATCCTCCCACCGCTTCCACTTTCGAGTCAGAAGTAGGGGCGGCTTTTGGGGGTAGTCCGGATGCTGTATTGCTAGTTGGATATCCAGAAACTGGTAGTTTAATCCTCAAAGCTGCTTACCAACAGGGATTGCTGGGAAAGAAAACGCAAGTTATCTTAACTGAGGGTATGAAAGATGCCAAAGTACCTCAGTTGGTCGGGAAAAATACAGCCGGTCAATATATCGCGGCTGGCGTTATTGGCACAGCTCCCAATACGCGAGGGCCAGCTTTGGCAGCGTTTCTCGATCGCTACAAAACCGCTTTCAATCGCGAACCTGGAATTTTTGACGCCAACACCTGGGATGCAACTGCGCTTCTGCTTCTAGCTGCTGAAGCTGCCAAATCTCCCAGCGGTTCTGCCATCAAAGACAAAATCCCAGAAGTTGCCAACCCACCTGGACAACAAGTCACTGATGTTTGTCAAGCTCTATCCCTAATTCGCGAGGGCAAGGATATCGATTATCAGGGAGCTAGCAGCAGCGTGGACATCAATGCCCAAGGAGATGTGACGGGCAGTTACGATGTCTGGACGATTGACAGTACCGGTAGTATCAAGGTACTGGAGACGATCGCTGTGAGTGGGTCGTAAAATCGGGATGAGAGGATTTGAACCTCCGGCATCCTGCTCCCAAAGCAGGCGCGCTACCAAGCTGCGCTACATCCCGACGCGCAGATTTTATTATAGCTGACTTTTTGGCAATTGGGGGCAAAGGATGAAAAATTTTATCTAGGGCGTCAGGATTAGAGGCTGGGGGCTAGGGCCAGAAGGTCGTAAAATCAAGGGTTTCCAGAACTCAGAACCTCTTAACCGACTTTTATCGGTTGCGAAAGTGAGTATTTTACTCAGTTAGGATACCAAAACATTCCCTTAATACCTTCCGGGTCAGAAATAAATCCCAGACCGCGATAGAAATCTAGGACATGAGGATCGGCAAATAAGGTAATGTTGCTAATGTCCTCACTGCGAAGTTTTTTGATCGTAAACTTCATCAACGCCTTTCCCAGCCCTTTGCCTTGGAACTCTGGGTGAACGACCACATCCCAGATGGTAGCGTTAAAGGCATGGTCGGAGGTGGCGCGGGCAAAGCCAATCAAACGGCGGCGGTTGCCTCGCACTTCCCACATGGAAGTAACGAGGAAACTATGCTGAATGGCTTTTTTGACCTTACGCAGCGGGCGGCGCGACCAACCCACCGCATCGCAGAGTTCTTCTAGTTCGTAGAGGTCGATATCCCGATCGGTACTGAAAAAGATACGACCGTTCCGGTTGGCTCGATCGCCATTGACTGGAACCACATCTTCTTCCATTTGGATGGCCCCAGTTGTCGAGGCAGCATCAGAGTCGCTAAACCAGCTTTTCCAAAAACCCATGCAGGCGTGATTATTGTAGTAGTAGTAAGGAAGTTGGATGGCCGTACTAGCTAGTATATCTCTCGTCTTCCCCTCAGCGATCGACTGATTTTACCAAATTGGTCGATCGGCAGACGGCTGTTACTGTGCAGCCATCTGTAGGAAATTAGTCGATCGAATCGATCAAATGTTGAAATGTACCTTTTTGCTGGCCTTTGACCTGGCAGGCGAGTTTGACCCCAAATGATGGCCCAGGGCTTAAAATCATCTACCCTCGAACTGCTGAAACGCTTTAATCGGTCGTTTCCTCAGTTTTATGAGCAATTTGTCAGCAGTGAGAGCCAACTGCAAAACTTAAGGCTAGCCTATCGGCTCTACAAAAGTAGGCGAGCTGTAATTGAAATGA
>NZ_JACJUP010000993.1:0-2664 GCF_014748295.1 Planktothrix sp. FACHB-1355
CCGATCTCCCACGTCCACATTAATTTAATTGGCTCGTGGGGCGACTTAAAAATGCTGCCCCAAGAAGGGAATTTTGATTTGTTCGATCGCGAATTGGAAGCTGTGCGGCAGCGATGGTTGGAAGCAGGTGTCATTCGTCTGGTACATTCCTGCGTGGAGCCAGCCGAATTTACAACTATTCAAAGCATCGCGCACAAGTTTCCAGAGGTTTACTTTGCTGTGGGTTTGCATCCTCTGGACGCCCATAAATGGATACCTGAGTACGAAGAGAAAATTTTGTCTTTAGCACAGTCCGATCCGAAAGTAGTTGCTATCGGCGAAACCGGATTAGACTTCTATAAGGCAGAAAACCAATCTACACAAGAAACCGCCTTTCTGGCTCATCTCGAGCTGGCTAGAAAACTAGATAAGCCTGTAATAATTCACTGCCGCGATGCAGCGGTAAGAATGCGAGAGCTATTGGCAGAATTTTGGCAGCTTCGAGGGCCAGTCAGAGGAGTGATGCACTGCTGGGGAGGAGGGCCAGAAGAAACCCAATGGTTTTTAAATTTGGGTTTCTATATCAGCTTTAGCGGTATCATCACCTTTAAAAACGCCACCCAAATTCACGAATCGGCTAGGATAGTACCAGAATCGCGCCTGTTGATTGAGACGGATTGCCCTTTTCTGGCACCAATACCCAAGCGGGGCAAACGCAACGAACCGGCTTACGTGCGATACGTCGCCGAGCATATGGCTCGTCTGCGGAGCGTATCAACAGAAGCGATCGCCCAAATTACAACCGAAAATGCCTGTAAGCTGTTTGGCCTCTAAGAGGACTTATGCTCGATGGTTAGATTCCGGACTCCTCATATTTTGCCTATTTTGTCTTGGCAAAAATTACGGGTTCCGGTTAATTTTCGCGTCAATATATTCCGGCTTATGCAGCGACAATATTTTAAGCCGCTGAGCCTGCTATAAGGTAGAGACGTTAGGTATAACGTCTCCAAATGCCATGTCATAATTGGTAGAGGAAGATCTGGTATGAAAAGACGAATGACGCTGAAAAGCAAATGCCATTTTGGCCCACATTTTGGCCTACAGTGACGCGCCACAAAAGATTTATCTCCCCCAAAGGCGAGAGTCGGTGTTAAGATGGAGAACGCTTAAAATATTGGAGCGTACACAAAAGATTTTACGAAGATACGAAAAAGTCCTAAACAGAAGACAGTAGAAAGCGTCTACATGAAATACCTCTACCATATTGCATCGCCGATTGATGATGAATGGGAATATTCCTACCCATAGCAAAGCGTTCTGAAAATAGGAGCGGATTGTACCAAATATCGTGTCTGTCGGCTTTGAAGGCGGTAACACTTGAAGCCGCACCCCCAAAGCAGGGGTAAGTGACATCCCACCCTTAAATATTTATCGACCTGTCCTGGCGATCGATCGTCTGTTTTTTCCAAGATAGCATTTGGAACTTCTTGCCCTCCTAAAGTTAAGCAAAAATAATACGCATGACTAACCAGACCTACACCGAACCCACCGTCACCTTACCGGATTTAGTAGAAATTCAGCGGGCTAGTTTCCGCTGGTTCCTAGAAGAAGGACTGATCGAAGAACTCAATAGCTTCTCCCCCATCACCGACTATACTGGCAAGTTGGAATTGCACTTTTTGGGCAAAGACTACAAGCTCAAGCGTCCCAAGTACGATGTGGACGAAGCGAAGCGGCGGGATAGCACCTACGCGGTGCAGATGTATGTGCCGACGCGGTTGATTAATAAGGAAACTGGCGAAATCAAGGAGCAGGAAGTCTTTATCGGTGACTTACCTTTGATGACCGATCGCGGTACTTTTATCATCAACGGTGCGGAACGAGTCATTGTTAACCAAATTGTGCGTTCCCCCGGTGTTTATTACAAGTCGGAAACTGACAAAAACGGTCGCCGTACTTACTCGGCTTCCCTCATCCCCAATCGCGGCGCGTGGTTGAAGTTCGAGACGGATAAAAATGACTTGGTGTGGGTACGCATCGATAAAACTCGCAAACTCTCCGCCCAGGTGCTGCTGAAATCCCTCGGTCTGGGCGATAACGAAATCTTCGACGCCCTGCGCCATCCGGAATATTTCCAGAAAACTCTAGAAAAAGAAGGTAACCCCAGCGAAGAAGAAGCCTTGATGGAACTCTACCGCAAGTTGCGTCCGGGGGAACCCCCCACTGTCAGCGGCGGACAGCAACTGTTGGATAGTCGCTTCTTCGACCCCAAACGCTACGATTTGGGTCGCGTGGGACGCTACAAACTGAATAAAAAACTGCGCCTCAATGTTGCGGATACCGTCCGGGTGCTGACAGCCCAAGATATCCTGGCCAGTATCGATTACCTGATTAACTTGGAATTCGACATCGGCCAAACGGATGATATCGACCACCTGGGCAACAGAAGGGTGCGTAGTGTTGGGGAATTGCTCCAGAACCAAGTCCGGGTTGGCTTGAACCGCCTGGAGCGGATTATTCGGGAACGCATGACCGTCTCTGATGCGGAATCCCTCACCCCCGCCAGCTTGGTCAATCCCAAACCTTTGGTGGCGGCTATTAAGGAATTCTTCGGTTCTTCCCAACTCAGCCAGTTTATGGATCAAACCAATCCCCTGGCGGAACTCACCCACAAACGTCGCCTCT
>NZ_JACJUP010000994.1:0-2644 GCF_014748295.1 Planktothrix sp. FACHB-1355
CGAGCAGTTTACCGTTTTCAGCTATGGCATTGCGGATATTTTTAAGCACTTTAATTATACTTTCATCATCCCAATCTATGAAAATGTAAGATATAGTATAAATATCTCCACCTTTCGGCACGGATTCAAACATATTTCCGCCGATTCTTTCACAGCGATCGAGTACTCCTTCCTTCTCTAGAAACTGTCCTGCTTCCTCCACAGTTTGCGGCATATCGAAGAGAATACCTTTCATATGGGGGTTAATTTTTAAAATCGATGCTAACAGAGAACCTCTGCCACCAGCGACATCTACCAGTTTGATGCAATTGGAAAAATCGTATGTTTTGACAAAGGGTGAATAAAAGTTTCTCGCCGAAGCTAGCATCACTCGATCGAATAGTGCTTGAGACTCAGGATGCTGGACTAAATATTCCCAATAACTATTAACTTGAAAAAGGTGATTTATGGCAGGTTTACCTGTTTTGACCGCATCAAACATCGTCCCTGTAGTTCGCCAATGCCAGTCTTCGCAGTGCATTATCGGTTGATCGCGTAACGAGTAAGGATTATCGCTGCGAAGATATTCAGCGATGGGGGTAAGCCCAAATCGATATGGTTCAACTTCGGTAAAGACGCCGACACTGGCGAGACAGCGAAGCAATCGGTATAGTGAGGAGGCGTGACTGTTGGTAGCTTGCGCCAATTCATCAACGGTCTTGGCTTCTTGGGTCAAGAAATCGGCAATACCTAGTTTGGCAGCTACATTTAATGCTTGGGATATCCAATATTTACTTGCCAGTTCGACAAAGGCAATCATTGGTGATTTCGTTGGGGGTTTATTCATCGCTGTAACCTCTTGTGTAGCGTTAGAAAGTTGATTTAATTTAAAAGTTTTGTCAAAACTTTAGACTACCCGCGCAAAGGGAGGTAGTCTAAAGTTCAGCCAGAGAGCGATCGTTCTAGAAACAGATCGATCGACTACAGTCCGCGATCGAACACTTTATCCGGGTCATCATCGAAATAAACAACACCCTTGTCTTTTTCGTATTGCTCGTACAAAGAAATCATTTTGTTTAACTTGTCCGGATACTGTTTGCCCAAATCAACCAATTCCCTGGGGTCTTGTGCAATGTTAAACAACTTCCACTGATTATCCCCGCGTGGCTTGTTGACTCTCAGAACTTTCCAATCTCCCATGAACAGCGCTCTGTTCCCATCACCAAATAACTCGAAGCCGATCGCGTCATTTTCACCGTAAATGCGAGCGGCTTTTCCCTCCAGTAAAGGACGCAGAGAACGTCCGTTCATAGGAAGGATGGGACGGCCTTGATAATTGGTGCCGGGATGCTTAAACCCTGCGTAATCCAGGAACGTGGGCATGAAGTCCATTACCGAAGCAAAAGCAGTTGTTTTGGTACCCGCTTTGATAGCCTTTGGATAGTAAAAAATCGCCGGTACGCGAATGCCACCTTCGTAAACTCTCCCTTTAAAGCCATAGTGCGGAGTTGCACTGACATCAGCCCAACCTTCGCCATAGGCAACAAAGGAGTTTTTATTGCCTATATTTTCATAGCTGTTATTGATACCTTCCTTCTTGAACCAATCCTCAAATTCCTTATGTCCCGCAGCAAAGTCGTGAGCCGCTGCACCGTTGTCGGACATAAAGACGAAGATGGTATTTTCGTACTCGCCGATACTCTTTAAGTGAGCGATCAATCGGCCAATATTGGTATCCAGGTTGTCAACCATTCCGGCGTAGATGGCCATCAGCTTAGCATTGTACCGTTTCTTTTCTGGCGTTAGGCTATCCCAAGCAGGAACACCCGGTTGTCTGGGTGGCAATTGCAGATTGTTGGGAATGATACCAAGCTGCTTGAGGCGTTGGAAACGCTGTTCGCGGATGCGATCCCAGCCAATATCGTACTTGCCCATGTACTTGCGAATGTATTGCTGGGGAGCTTGTAAGGGATCGTGGGGCGAAGTAAAAGCACCGTAAATGAAGAATGGTTTGTTATCTCTACGATTCTGATTGATGAATTCGATCAGCTTATTCGTATAAAAATCTGTCGAGTAAAAATTAGCTGGCAACTGAGCATCTTTGCCATTGCTTTTGTAGGTGGCGATCGGACTGCCAGGACTGTATCCCATTTGGCTAAAATGAGTCGCTGCGCCTTGAATCAGGGAAAACGACTGGGTGAAGCCTTTATCTGAGGGGAAATGCCCTTCATCATGGCCTAGATGCCATTTGCCCACCATATAGGTGTTATAGCCAGCATCTTTTAAAAGGGTGGGCAAAGTCACCACTCTGTCGTTGAGATAGCCTTCATAGCCCGGATTGCCCTTCTGACGCTCGGTTAAATCCTCCGCCATCGTACCCAGCCCAACGAGGTGGTTATCTATCCCAGTCAGCATCATAGAGCGGCTGGGCGAGCAAGCTGCCCCGGCGTGGAAATTGGTAAACTTCATACCTCCTCGCGCTAGGGCGTCGATGTTGGGGGTAGAAATTTCACCGCCAAACGCGCCTACATCGGAATAGCCCATATCATCGGCGATGAGCATAACTATATTGGGAGCCTTTTTTTTGGCGCTGTCGCTTTGGGCTTGCGAACTTTTTTTCCAAAATGAAAAGCCGATGAGGGCGAAGGTGGAGAAACTGAGGAGG
>NZ_JACJUP010000995.1:0-2699 GCF_014748295.1 Planktothrix sp. FACHB-1355
TGGGTAGCGATCGCACTCCTGCAAGTGCCTTAACAAAAGTTCATACAGTGTCGATTACTTTTGTCCGACTACTTAGCATCAGCATTTCCGAAGACTTGCTGCGATCGGTGATGGAAAACCGCCAGACACACATAGCTCAAAACGATGAAAATAGCAACTCCTCCTTACAGCTGGTTGTCCCCCTGATCTGCCAGCAAGACTTGCTCGCCATACTTTACCTCCACCAGTACGGCACCCGCGAACCGTGGTCAGCCGAAGACATTCGATTAATTGAAAGCCTTTCCGAGCAAGCAGCCTTGGCTGTTTCCCAAGCCAAACTGTACCAGCGTACCCAGGAGCAAGCCGAGCAGATGCGGGCAGAGCTAGAGGTAGCTCGTCAAATTCAGCACAATCTGCTGCGCCAAAGCTGGCCGGAAGTGGAAGGAGTAAGAGTGCAAGCCTGCTGTTTCCCAGCACGAGAAGTGGGAGGAGATTTTTTTGAAGTCTTTGTCCATCCCAAAGGAGATATCTGGCTAGCAGTGGGAGATGTCTCTGGTAAAGGTGTCCCGGCTGCTTTATTTATGGCTAGCGCTATATCGGTAATGCGACGAGAACTTTCTCAGGAAAATCCACCAGAACCAAATGTTTTAATGCAGAATCTCAATATCGGTCTGTCAGACGATCTCATGAGTAACAACCGTTTCATAACGATGGTTCTGGCTCGTTATACTCCCTCGACCGGCCAGTTGGTCTACGCCAATGCCGGCCACATCTATCCCTTGGTCTGGTCTTATCAAGACGTAGCTAAAAAAGCAGACGGAATTGAACCGAATTTCCTCAAAGCTCGGGGCATTCCGTTAGGTATCTTACCCACCTGGAAAGGTGCCGCCGGGAATGCGATCGTCAAGTCTGGAGAAGCACTTTTGTTGGCCAGCGACGGTATTACCGAAGCAACGGTTACCGAAGATATCGTCATGCCTGGGAGTGTTGGTAGTAGCGGACAGAACCCGGTTATGCTGAAACAAGAAGGTTTGTGGCAGCTACTTAAAGAGGAGCCGGGTCCTTTAGACTTGAGCCATCTATTAGCTCGCATCAGGGGAAAAAACCAAGTTCAGGAAGACGACCAAACAATACTCTCTCTGGAGGTTCTGTAGTCAATGAGAACGGAGCTGCATATTCCCAGCGACTTGAAGTTTTTAACAATAGTGGAAAATTGGCTGCTGGGCAGTTTGGAAGCGGAGTTAGGCGATTCTGTAATTGATTGGCCGCGTCTGTCGAATCGTCTGCGTCTGGCCTTGGTGGAAGCTTACTCGAACGTAGTGCGCCACGCTCATAGAGATCAACCAAATTTACCTATCCTGATTCGCTTGGAACTAAAAGAGCGGGATTTAGCTTTGGAAATTTGGGATCACGGTAAAGGATACGATTTATCCACGTATTTGCCACCCAGTCCGGAGGATAAGCAGGAAAGCGGCTATGGCTGGCTGATTATGAATCGGTTGATGGATAGAGTAGAATACCGCTTGCAAGTCAACGGTCGTAATTGTCTTAAGTTGGAAGCGAGTTTGCCCAGGGCAGCTGAAAACTGAAAAAGTTCCTCAAGCATTTTGAGGTAAACTACCCACCACTAATCCGGAGTACCGGATATAGTGGGGGCACAACTATCTTTCCCAGGTACGGTGGATAAGCTTTGCGATTCTTCAACGTCGCCGATCGGATATTGATGACATTAATTGGACAGTTTGTTCAATAAAAATGTCGAAATATAGTCTAAGCATAGCTGTTTATAGGAATATAAAAGCCGCTATGTCAGCCCTGTGTAGTAAGTTTTTCTTCCATTCGGCCAAATTTAACCACTCGCTTATTTTTGATTCTCTGCTCAGACATGATTAAGTAGGTCTTCTTGAAAAGGAGTAGACCTATTTTTTTGACAACAATCGGTTAAATCTTTATTGAGGTTTCTACGGGTGTGAAGTACAGGCTTTGTAGGGCCGAGTTTGGCAAATAATGTCTCGGTCAAAAGACAGCGATAAAGGCTCTCACCCGCCTCTACACCAGATGTATTCTATCAAAGTCGCTTTCGCTATACTGCGTGATGGTTTTACGATTGCCGTCGCCCCGTTAGTTGTTTGAGCGGTAAACGAATAGGAAATAGCAAGCTTTCCACTACACTCACAGCTAGAATCAGTTTGACAAACATTAAATAAATATGAAGCAGTTGTAACTCTTTTTAAAGTTTTTATGAATTTTTATTGCATTGTAATTCAATAACTTATAAAAAACTTTTAATATTTTCACAAGTTAAGCAAATACCTCACCCCTCTGGAAAATTTAAAGGCAGTGCGGACAAAAAGAGGAGCTTGCCAAATTCTTGACTTTTGTAAAGTTTTAATATATAGTGAACTCGCATGAAGCAGCCGTTTGTTCTAGCCCCACGCTATCGTTTAGATGATGAGTCAATTTGGCTCGAAGGAATCGATCCAGCGCGTCATTATTGGATTGCAGTTAACGGTGAAAATAGCCTCAAAGTAGCAATTCCAGGATTAACTGTTTCTTGCATAACTGAATGGAAGCAAAGTGTTCGGAAGTTTCGGGCGCTGCAACCGGGACAGCAAATGGATTTATTACGAGCTGCTAACGCTTGCAGCATTCACTGCATCAGCGAAAACTGTTACGCGATCGCATCAGAAATCCAAGGTTTTCCAGTCTGGCACCTCTTC
>NZ_JACJUP010000996.1:0-2641 GCF_014748295.1 Planktothrix sp. FACHB-1355
ACATCGATCAGTCATGAATTGTGCCGTCAGGCATAATTGTCCCGGCGAGGTTAGCTCCCACCAGTTTTACTAAAATGCGATCGCCCGATCCAATGTTCGCTCCCCTCAAGTCGGCTCCCCTCAAGTCGGCTCCACTCAGGTCGGCTCCAATTAAATTGGCTTCCCGCAAATTCGCTTCCCGGAGATTTGCCTGCAATAAGTTAGCTCTAAACAAATTCGCTTTGTATAAGTTAGCTCCCATCAAATTAACTCTGTGCAGGAAAGCATCTTTGAGATTTGCATCAGTTAAGTTGGCGTAACTTAAGTTTCTGCCGGAGAAATCTTTCTCGCTTAAGTTGGCTCGACTCAAATCTTTGCCGCTCAAGTCGGAATTTTCTTTTTGCGTTTGATGGCGATAATCCGAACTCGGTTTTTCGGTTTGATGGTGATAATCGGAACTTTGCTTTTGGGTGGGATGGTGATGAGCGGAATTGTGTTTTTGGGTGGGATGGTGATGAGCGGAATTGTGTTTTTGGGTGGGATGGTGATAATAAGATGTTGTCGGCTTTTGTTTGGGTGCAGTTGCACGCTCTGGCGGTAACGATCGCAGACGATCGCGAGCTTCATTGATTTCTTTGAGCTTTTGTTGCGCTTTTTCTTGAAGTCGGGTATTATCTTTAGGAATGCGGTCTGGATGCCAAATAAATGCCAGATCTTTGTAAGCCTGATTAACTTCTTCAGGTGTTGCGCCCGGTTCGATTCCTAGAATTCTGTAATATTTATCTAAGTCGCTCATAAAATTTATTAGGTGTCATCAGCCATTAGTAATAGATTAAATACTAGCAATAACTTCACTTTCTGACCGCTCGGCGTATAACATTTATTTTAATATGCTACTTCAGCGCAAAGATGGGTACAAAAAATTATCCGAAATTTCTTCAGCGAGCCACCGCAATTATCGTTATCCTCTTCTGGGGGCTGATTTTAACTGCCTGTCAAACCGTAGAAACCAGTACTGTCGCGGACTCCAGCAGCGTTTATCAAGAAAAAGCTGTCCACAGCCCAGACGGGATTGGGAAATTTTATATGGGCAGAGAAATAGCGCAAGTGATGGGACACCTGGGGGCGGGGTGGCTGGAGCGATCGAGCCGCGAAATAGAAGAGCGACCTTCTTTGTTACTACAAGCTCTCGACTTGAAACCAACTGATATCGTAGCAGATATTGGAGCCGGGACTGGTTATTTCAGCTTTCGGATTAGTCCTTTGGTGCCAAAAGGTAAAGTTTTGGCTGTGGATATCCAACCAGAGATGCTTGACATTATTAACTTTTTGAACAAAGAGAAAGGTGTTAGTAATGTCGAGCCGGTTTTGGCCAGCGTTACCGACCCCAATCTGACGGAGGAAAGTATTGACATAGCGCTAATGGTGGATGCTTATCACGAGTTCAGCTATCCTAAAGAAGTTATGGAAAAAGTAGTAAGAGCTATCAAACCAAATGGGCGGGTAATTCTCGTGGAATACCGAGGTGAAAACCCTTTTGTGGCGATTAAACGCCTGCACAAAATGACGCAGAACCAAGTTCGCAAAGAAATGTCAGTTGTTGGTCTGCAATGGGTAGAAACAAAAAAACTTTTGCCGCAGCAACATATAATCGTGTTTAAAAAAGTAGGAGTTTAAGCGATATGGTCAGGGAACTTCCGAATTGGGAACAGTTGTATCAAGAAAAGCCAGTGGAAACAATGCCTTGGTTTAATGCAGATCTCGATCCGGATCTCGAACAAGCTTTAACCAAGCTGAACTTACAAGCAGGAACGGTATTGGATCTCGGTACTGGGCCAGGAACGCAGGCGATCGCATTGGCTCAACGCGGCTTTAAAGTAACGGGGAGCGACCTTTCTCCTACTGCTGTGCAGAAAGCGGAAGAAAAAGCCAAGGAAGAAGGTTTAAATATTATCTGGAAACAGGATGATATTCTCAACAGCAAGCTTGACGAACAATTCGATTTTGTATTCGATCGCGGCTGTTTCCATGTATTTACTGCCGATCTCAGACAAGATTACGTTCGCGCTGTAGATAAGTTGATAAATCCCAATGGCTACCTGTTCCTGAAATGCTTTAGCCACAAAGAACCACGCGACGCAGGGCCTTATCGATTTACACCAGAAGAAATTCAGCAGATATTCAACAACAAATTTAATATTTGCGATATTCAAGAAACTGTATATCACGGTACTTTAGTGCCATTTCCACTAGCACTGTTCTGCATTTTGCAAAAATCGTAAAATCTGTTCTTGCCGCCTAAGTCGAAAAACTTGGGCGGAAGTTATTACCCCTGGTATCGTCGCGCTTGTTTTGCAGCTTCTTCTTCAAGTTCGATCGCCAAGTCAATACTGAATCTGACATGAGCAATTGTTGAGAGAATATCTTTTGGGTCGATGGTACAGCCGTAGCGAGCAAAGCTTTCATCTGGATGTTGCCAACGCAACCATAACTTTCCGTTCATAGTTTTGGTACTTAATCGCCAGCCTTTATATTGTGCGGGAATTTGCTGAGGCCCGCGCTCGGAAAAGTTGGATGTTTCTGCACATTCGGGTTCGCTCACTAGCATCATCATTTAAATATCTTTAACTCTCTACATTTCCATCTTCAGTGAAAATACTGT
>NZ_JACJUP010000997.1:0-2597 GCF_014748295.1 Planktothrix sp. FACHB-1355
TTGTACGCTACATTGCACATTAAGCCAAGCGATCGCGCTGATGCAGTACTATTTAAGGATAAACCGCCAGAAAATAGCCTCGCTTTCATGCTCAAGCAATTAGCAAAAGTACCATCTCCCGCAGAACAAGCAGCGCTAATTGTCGAACACAATATACCTTACACTGTTGCTGTTGGTGCGGTGAAACAACTAACGCCAACTGTGGTGGTAGCGCTGATTAATTCCATGTCGCCGCAAGAGGTAATTAATAACCTCAAATCGCTGAAAGAACGCGGTGCAATGGATCACCCGGAAGTGAAAGCGCTAATTGATGAGAAACTGGAAGCGGCGGCAAAATCTGACCGGGTATCGGCATTTAAGGCGATGAAAGCAAGCGAAGTAGCAGTTGTTGATGAAGCAACAGCTACTAAGTTGGAGCAAATTGTCGATGTGCAGGTGAAGCAGCGCGGTAAAATTACCAAAACTACTGCTTTGCTGGTGGATAAAAGCGCGAGTATGACGGAGGCGTTGGAAGTTGGCAAGCAAATTGCGGCGATCGTATCTGCGATCGCAGAAGCAGATTTGTTTGTTTATGCTTTCGATGCGATCGCTTACCCAATTCAAGCACAGGGTAAAAACCTCTCAGATTGGGAAAAAGCTTTTCGGCATATTTTCCCAAATGGCAGTACCAGCATCGGTGCGGCGTTGGAAATAATGCGACTGAAACGACAAGCGATCGAACAGATTATCATCGTAACTGATGAAAACGAAAACGCCGCTCCTTACTTCAGCACCGTTTATCCCCGCTACTGCGAAGAATTGAAAGTTATTCCGAATGTAGTTCTGGTGAAAGTCGGTCAGCACAACAGCTATTTAGAGCATCAACTACAGCAAAATAAGGTAACTTTTGAAACCTTCACCTTCGCGGGAGATTACTACTCGTTGCCAAACTTAGTGCCTTTGCTGTCTCGCAGATCTCGTCTGGAATTGCTGATGGAAATTCTGGATACACCCCTGCCAGTACGGGATGACAAATAAAGTCGGTTAATTGGCAATTGGGAATGGGTAAGAGGAAATAAAATTACCGATTACTTATTCCCAACACCAGAAAAAGGAGAAACTATGAAAAAAGCTTTTAACTTTGTTGACCTGTGCTTTGTTGTCGATACAACTGGCAGTATGGGTTCGTTTATCCAAGCAGCAAAGCAACAGTTACTCGATACGATTAGCTTGCTGAAAGCTGATAGCGGTATCGACTTACAAGTAGGTTTGGTGGAATACCGCGACCACCCACCACAAGACAATTCTTTTGTAACTCGTGTCTATCCGCTGACTGCTAATTTGACGGAGATGCAGAAGGCAATTAACCAGCTAAAGGCTGATGGCGGTGGTGATGGCCCGGAAGCGGTTTATAGCGGTGTCCGCGATGCTTGCGTGCAGATGAAATGGCGTTCTCACAGCTGCCGTTTTATCCTACTGGTTGGGGATGCGCCACCGCACGGTTTTGCTAAGTGGTTGCAAGAAATGCTTCCCACACAACAACGTGGCGGAAACGGCGATGCGTGGCCAAATGGTTGTCCTAGCGGTTTGGATGTGCGGTCGGTCGCCGCAGCTGCGGAAAATCAGCAGGTGACGGTTCATGCTTTGTGCATGGGTGGCGATGGGTTTACTACGCAGGCGTTCGGTGCGATCGCAACTGCTACTGGCGGTCAGTGTGCATCCGCTAGCAGCGCTAAGGATGTGATTAGTAAGATGGTTGCTATGCTCAAAGATGAATTCCGCGATTTGGAATTCGATCGACAGGTGTTAGAAACTGTCTTGAATCTAGGCAATGTGGATAGCACTCAGGTAGCCGATAGTTTGGCTTGTCCCCGACTGCAAGCTGCTGCTGCGATCGCACGTTTGGGAAAGCGAGGTTTCTTGGATTTTTAAGTACATAGAAACCCGGTTTCTCGAAGAAACCGGGTTTCTGGGGTACGCTACACCAAGGGTTGATTTTTAGGTGCGATCGCAATTCCATAACTTTGCTACTCAACTATTATTTTTATAAAAATGAGCGAAAATACAAACATTAACCCTTTTACCAAAGCTCACTTCGATTTTGATAGCTTACCCTTTTTAACCAATCCTTACAAACAGCTAAATCTCCAGGCTGTGGGGCTTGGTTTTATTCATTTACCACCTGATGAAGGCTACACTTTTACCCACAGCCATGCAGAGCAAGAAGAAGTTTATATCGTAGTTCAAGGACAGGGAACGATTCTGATTGATGGAGAACTAATACCAATTGAGCGGGGTGATTGCGTGCGAATTTCTCCATCAGCTAAAAGAGCGCTGAAGGCAGATAAAGAAAATGCTTTATTTGTTATTTGTGCGGGTGGAGTTGTTGCGGGTTATCCAAAAAATTCAAATTCGCGATATTTGATTGATGACGGTATCCCAGATTACGATGATATTCCTCCTTGGTATGAAGGAAACCCAGAAGTTGCAGCTAAAAATGCCAAATTAAAAGAGCGGATGTTAAAATCTCAAGCTAAGCGCCAACAGTCAGAAGAAGGATGAAGTTGCAGCTAAAAATGCCAAATTAAAAGAGCGGATGTTAAAATCTCAAGCTAAGC
>NZ_JACJUP010000998.1:0-2683 GCF_014748295.1 Planktothrix sp. FACHB-1355
ATTCCAATTAGTCATATCCGCCTGCCAATCCCGCGCCATCCGATAAGTTTCTTCGATCGTTTCTGGCGTTTCGGTGGGCAATCCCATGATAAATTGCACTTCTGCTAAAATGCCGTTTTCTCTTAACAGTTGTACTGCTCTTTTGTTATCTGCGATCGTAGTTTCTTTGCGGAATAAATTCAGATTTAATTGGGCGGCGGCTTCTGTTCCTAACGAAACGTGAACCAATCCGGCTTGGCGATATAAAGGCAGTTCTTTTTCATCTCGCAAAACATCGGTGACTCGCGTGTTGATGCCCCAATGTACGCCGAGATTGCGATCGATCAGTTCGCGACATAGCGCCATAAACCGAGATTTGTTGATTGTCGGTTCTTCATCTGCTAAAATAAAGAAGCCCACTTGATATTCTTTTACCAACCTTTCGATTTCATCAACGAAATGTTTGGGCGATCGAGAACGGTATTTGCGCCAGAATTTCCATTGGGAACAAAACCGACAGCGGAAAGGACAACCCCTTGAATAGTTGGGAACCGCAACTCTTGTATTGAGAGGCGTATAAATGTACTTTTCCCATTCTAAAAGACTCCAATCTGGAGTAAGCGTATTCAAATCTTTGATGGGAGGATGGGCTGGAGTTGCTACAATTTTGCCATCTTCGAGAAAAGCAATACCCAGAATATTACGGCGATTTAACAGGTCTGTACCATCTGCGATCGCACGCATTAAATTAACAGTAATTTCTTCGCCTTCACCGCGAATAATGTAATCAACCCAAGGCGCTTCGTTCAACACTTCCCGATACATATAAGTTGGGTGAACGCCACCCATAATAGTCTTTGTTTCGGGATTGATTTCTTTCACCAATCTCAGGGTATTTTGAGACTTATAAATCATCGGCGTAATTGCCGTTGCCAGAACTACATCGGGCTGATAATTGCGGATGATTTCCACTAATTCAGCATCTTCAATATAGTTAGTCATGGCATCAACAAAACGTACTTCATTGAAGCCCGCCGTCTTCAATGCGCCACCCACGTAAGGCACCCAACTGGGAGGCCAATTTCCGGCGATTTCGGCTCCCCCAGAGTGATAATTGGGTTGAATCATCAGGATACGCATTATTTATTTGCCTCCCTCATTTGATTAGTCATTAGTCAGCAGTCAATGGTCAGCGGTCATTACAACTGACTACTGACTAATGACCGCTGACCGAGAATTAAATTGCTTTGGAGAAATTGGTATTTGTTTTATGCTTCAGATAGCTATCGAAAGCAGAAGCAATATTGCGGATTAACAATCGTCCTGCTGGAGTCACTTCAATGCGATTGTGATAAAGGCGAACTAATCCATCAGCTTCCAGCTTTTTCAACTCATATCGTTCCGTGCCAAAATACTCATCGAAATCTCGATCGAAGCTGAGATGATACTTTTCTTCAAAATCATCTTTGGACAATTGGAATTGACACATTAACTCCATGATTGCCGTGCGGCGAATCACATCATCTTGACTGAGACTCACTCCGCGTTCGATCGGCAAAACGTTCTCATCAATAGCTCGATAGAAGTCTTTCAGCCGCTTGTGATTCTGAACGTAGACATCATGCAGCATACTAATAGAAGTAACGCCAAAACCGATCAAATCCGATTCCGGTTTGGTAGTATAACCTTGGAAGTTGCGATGCAGTTTTCCTTGCCGTTGTGCGATCGACAATTCATCGTTTGGTTTGGCGAAATGATCCATACCAATAAACACATAACCATTGCCGCTCAAATCCTCGATCGCCATTTGCAAAATATCGAGTTTTTCTGGCCCTTTGGGAAGTGCTTCTTGGGGAAGCCGTTTCTGTATTGGCTTCATCCAGGGTACATAAGCAAAATTAAATACAGCGATGCGATCGGGATCGAGTTTAATCGTTTTGTGGATAGTATCGCGGAACGTATTTAAGGTTTGGAAAGGCAACCCATAAATCAAGTCAACATTAACGCTTTCAAACCCCGCTTCTCGAATCCAATCCATCACATTAAATAGCAGGTCTTCTGGTTGAATGCGGTTAACTGCCTCCTGCACTTGCGGATTAAAATCTTGAATGCCAAAACTAATCCGATTGAATCCCAAATCTTTCAAAAATAGAACATATTGTCGATCTAAATATCGGGGATTGACCTCTATAGAAATTTCCGCTTTTGGAGCGAAGCGAAAATGCTGATTAATCGCTGCCCATAACTTTTCAATTTGACTCAAAGAGAGATAATTCGGCGTTCCTCCTCCCCAGTGCATTTGCTCGACCGGGCGGCGGGAATCAATCAAATCTGCCATCTGGCGAATGTGACGCACCGTATAGTCCAGATAAGGTTCTGCTACTTCTTTGCGTTGCGTAATCACAGTATTGCAACCGCAGAAATAACAAGGCGTTTCGCAAAACGGGATATGACAGTAGAGAGATAATGGCGTTTTTTTATAATTACCGACTGCAATCCCAGCTCTGAAATCGACTAATTCAAACTCAGGTTTCAGCTCTGTCGCCGGCGGATAACTGGTGTAGCGCGGTACAGCTTGGTCGTATTTGCGGAGTAATTCTGAGTCAAATTGAACGGTGGGTAGCGAGAAGCTCATGCGCTGGAGTTCCTTTCTTGTTTGGTAGACTTCAGAACCGGGTTTTTATAGCTAGGGACTGGGGGTTAG
>NZ_JACJUP010000999.1:0-2640 GCF_014748295.1 Planktothrix sp. FACHB-1355
CATTTAGTGGCGATCGCGTGGAACTACTCAACTTACTTTGCACTCAAGCTGCTATTTCTTTAGAAAATGCTCAACTTTATGAACGAGAACAGGAAAAATCTCAGTCCTTACAAGCATCACTAGAAAAATTACAAAAAACCGAAGTATCTCTAGCTAAGGAAAGAGAGTTTTTGAATGCCATCATTCACAATATTACCGATGGAATTGTTGTCTGCGATGCTAGTGGGACTTTGACTCTATTTAACAAAGCAACTCGTGAATTTCACGGCTTACCAGTGGAATCATTACCGCCGGAACAATGGGCAGAATATTTTTCACTCTATCAACCTGATGGTCAAACACCCTTATCAACAACGGAAATTCCTCTGTTTCGTGCTTTGCAAGGAGAAATCGTTGAAAATGCCGAAATGGTAATTGCGCCTAAGCAAGGTTCTCGGAGAAGTTTGTTAGCTAGCGGACAAGCAATCTTCGATCCTTGGGGTAACAAAGTTGGTGCAGTAGTTGTGATGCGAGATATTAGCGATCGCAAACGAGCAGAACTTGCCTTACAGCAAAAATCAGTGGAATTAGAACAAGCATTACACAACTTGCAAAACGCTCAATTACAAATAATCCAAAGTGAGAAAATGTCGGCTTTAGGTAATTTAGTAGCGGGGGTAGCGCATGAAATGAATAATCCCCTTGGTTTTATTGCTGCCAGTCTCCAAGAAACTAAACCTACTATTGTCGAACTAATCGAACACTTGCAACTCTATCAAGAAACTTTCCCCGATCGGAGCGAAGAAATTCTCGACCATGCCGAAGAAATTGACTTGGAATATACCTTAGAAGACTTACCTAAGATAATTGATTCCATGTCTACAGCCTGCGAGCGGCTGAAAAATATCAGTACCAGTTTACGTACTTTTTCTCGTGCCGATCGCGACTGCAAAGTGCCATTTAATATTCACGAAGGCATTGATAGCACACTTTTAATCCTCAAACATCGCCTGAAAGCTAATGAACAACGTCCCGCCATTGAAGTGATTACCAACTACGGTAATTTACCTTTAATCGAGTGTTTCCCCGGACAACTCAATCAGGTATTTATGAATACGATCGCCAATGCGATCGATGCTTTGGATGAATCAAATATCAGTCGAAGCTTTGCTGAAATCAAGGCCAACCCTAACTTCATTACAATTACCACATCAGTAGAAAACAAGCGGGTAAAAATTGCCATTGCAGATAATGGTTGCGGCATGACTGAATCGGTCAAAGAAAAGATATTTGACCACTTGTTTACCACGAAAGCAGTAGGAAAAGGTACGGGTTTGGGATTGGCGATCGCGCGTCAAATCATCGTTGAAAAACATGGCGGAAGAATTGATGTAAATTCTGTTCCCGGACAAGGAACAGAATTCGCGATCTGGTTGCCTGCGAACAGATAGAGATGCAGAAAATAGGGGGATGGGAAACTATCCCCCACTAAAGTGATTGTAAATCTAAAATCCGATATCTGATATTGGCAATCATTTTCCACTTTGGCTATAAACCACTCCACCAATTGCGGCTAACAGCAACCATCCGAATGTATTGACGCGCAAATCAAATATTGTTACATCTACGGTGTTAAATAAACTACAGCCTAAAAAAGCAACTATAAAACTGAATAAAATTAATCTATCTTGATTATTTACAGGCCAATCTCGCAATAGCAAAATACTTCGCGCAATCATCCAACTGACTAAAACACAAAACAGCATTGTCGCAGGAATGCCGATTTCTGCTGTTAGCATCAAAAACAAACTATGGGGATGACCTAACCAAATAGGATTGTCGGGAGTGGCATATTTTGTTACATAAAGTGGCGTGAAATTTCTTAATCCCCAACCTGTCCAAGGACGCTGCTGTGTCATCCACCAAGCAAATTGCCACTGGGTTGTTCGCAAATAAGGTAAAGGTCGATCGGGAAAATTTTGATCTGTTAAACGCGCCCAAAAGAAAGCGGGGACTATTTTTCGCAGGAATTGATTTATCGGTGATGGCGCAAAAGCGGCGGCGAGAATAATACTTGCAATTCCTGTGACTGCCGCTAATAACCAACGCCAACCAAGGTAAACTGAAAAAGCGAGACAGGCCAGAGGTGCGATCGCCCAAGCATTGCGAGAATTAGTGAAGACGATCGCGATCGCACTGCCAATTACCGCCGCAATCAAATATAACGTCCCGTAATTGGGAAACTTCCCTCGCTCCCCCGTTCCCCCGTTCTCCGCCTCTCCCGCTCTTCTCCTAGCGAGTTGCCACTGTTCGATCGACAGCCCAAGTGCGAGAATGAAAACGATCGTCAGATAAGCGGCGAGGATATTGGCGTACATAAAAACGGACGCCATTCTACCTGGAGGATTGCCAGTCGCTGTGAGACCCCAACCTAAAATATTTGCTAATAAACCCGAACTAGCCCAACCTAAAAATAGTTGACCCAAGCCAAGAATTACGATCGGAACAGAAGGTATAACTATAATCCAAGCTAATCGCCGCAGTTGAGCGGGTGTTTGTATTAACTCGCCGAACGAGATAAGCAGCAAGAAAAACGGTAAAAAATTAGCCAAACCCAGAAAAGCCTCTGAAGAATAAGCAGCCAAACTCGCAGAAACGACG